>JAZGDQ010000076.1:0-7380 GCA_036477985.1 bacterium | reverse complement strand
CCTGCCGGGAGGGATTGAACGTCGTCTTCAACAACCGCGGGGCGGACCTACCGGGGAGGCCCCACCACGTTGTGGAGAAGAACCTCTCCCTGCTCGAACCGCTCGGCATCCCCCGACCCGAGGCGCTGCGCTTTCCCCTGCCCGAGCGTCGAGAGGAGGGGGAGGCGGCCGAGGCGTACCTGCGCGAGGCGGGCCTGAAGGGGGAGGGGGGGGAGGGCCCCCTCCTGGTGATCCACCCCGGGGCCGGCTGGGCGACCAAGCGCTGGGATGCCGGGCGCTACGCCCACCTCGGGGACGCCTGGGCCGGGATGACGGGCGGGGCGGTTCTCCTCACCTGGGGGCCGGGGGAGGAGGAGGAGGCCCGCCGGGTGGCCGGGGCCATGAACTCCCCCGCCCGGGTGGCGCCCCCCACCGGGATCCGGGCGCTCGCCGCCCTCCTGCGGCGTTCGGATGTGTTCGCCGGCGGGGACACGGGGCCCCTCCACCTGGCGGCCGCCCTGGGGACGCCCTGCCTGGCGGTGATGGGGCCGACCGACCCGGTGCGCAACGGGCCCTGGGGGGCGGGCCACGCCGTCCTCCATCATCGCCTGGCCTGCAGCGGATGCTACGGCCGCACCTGCCCGGACGTGGAATGCCTGGAGCGGCTGGAGGCGCCGGCCGCCGCGCGGGCGCTGGCCCGGCTTTGGGAAACCCATGCAAAGTCTTGAAAAATATGCGAAACTTCGGCTGTTTCTTTGTCCGGGACCCGGAGGCTTGATGCCGCGGGGCCGCCGGGCGGGCGCGGGCGATGAGGAGGGAGGATAGGGATGGCGATCGACAAGGAGCTGCTCGAGATTCTGGCGTGTCCGGTGAGCAAGAAGCCCCTCGAGCTGAGCGAGGACGGCGACTTCCTCATCTGCCGCGAGTCCAAGCTCGTCTACCGCATCGAGGACGATATTCCCATCATGCTGGTGGACGAGGCCATCCCGCTCGATGAATGGGAGAAGAGCCGCTCCTAGCGGGGGGAGAGGCTTTCCCGCGGGAGGGGCCGAGCGCCCGGCGAGGTTCGGATTGGGGACGAGCGGAGGGAAGTGTCAGCCATTGAGCGTGGCCATCGTCACGCGGAACGAGGCGGCGAGCGTGAGCGGCTGCCTCGACAGCGTGAGCTGGGCCGAGGAGGTGGTCGTCCTCGACTGCGGCAGTTCGGACGGCACCCAGGAGATCTGCCGCGCGCGCGGCGCCCTTGTCATCGAGCATCCCTGGGAGGGCTATTCGGCCCAGAAGAACCTCGCCATCGGGAAGACGCGGCATCCCTGGGTGCTCAGCCTGGACGCCGACGAGCGCGTGACCGAGGGGCTGTTGGGCCAGATTCGCAGGGTGCTCGAGGAGGACGGGCCGGCGGACGGCTACCGCATCCCCCGCAGGAACATCTTCTTCGGCCGGTGGCTGCGCCACGGCGAGCTTTGGCCGGACCATCAGATTCGCCTCTTCCGCCGGGAGCGGAGCCGCTTCAACGACAAGCCGGTCCACGAGTCGGTCGAGGTGAGCGGAAAGGTGGCGGAGTTGAGCGAGCCGCTCGATCACCTGAGCTACGGAACCTTGTCGGATTTCTTCGACCGGCAGGTGCGCTACGCCGCCCTGGCGGCTGGGGAGCTCGACCGGGCCGGGGCCTCGCCGCGAATTGCGGATTTCCTCCTCCGCCCGCTCTGGCGGTTCCTCAAGGGCTACCTCCTCAAGTCGGGCTGGCGGGACGGCCCCGAGGGGTTCATCGCCGCGGCCGGCTCGGCGTTTTATGTGTTCATGCGGGCCGCCTTTCTCTGGGAGCTCCGCCGGAAGCGTGAGAGCGCTTAACATCCTTCACACCGAGGCCTCCGCAGGCTGGGGCGGGCAGGAGAAGCGCATCCTCCTGGAGGCGACCTCCCTCCAGGAGAGGGGCCACCGCGTCCAGCTCGTCGGCCAGCCCCACGGCTTCCTGCGCGAGGAGGCCGAGCGCGCCCGCGTCCCCTTCCGCAGCGTGCGGATGCGCACGGCATGGGACCCCCTGGCGCTGGCCCGGCTCGCGGCCCACATCCGCCGGACGCGGCCCGACCTCATCCACACCCACAGCAGCAAGGACAGCTGGCTGGCGGGCGTTGTGGGCCGGGCGCTGGGCGTTCCGGTGGTGCGCACGCGCCACGTCTCGATTCCGGTGAGCGGGCACGGCCTCAACTGGGCCTACCGCCTCCCCCAGCGGGTGATGACGACCGCCGAGCACACCCGCGCCCACCTGATCGAGCGCAACCTCTGCCCGGCCTCGCGGGTGTGCGTCCTCCCGACGGGGGTGGACCTCTCGGCCTTCCACGAGGGGGTGGCGCGCGCTCCCTTCCGCGAGGAGGTCGGCCTCGCGGCGGAGACGCCGGCCGTCGGCATCGTCGCTCAGCTTCGACAGAGCAAGGGGCACGATCATTTCTTCGCCGCCGCCCGGATCCTCCGCGACGGGGGGAGCCCGGCCCGCTTCTTCGTCGCGGGCGACGGCCATTGGCGCGACATCTTCCGCGGCGAGGCGGATCGCCTCGGCCTGCTCGACGGCACGGTGACCTTCCTGGGCTACCGCGCCGACGTGCCCCAGGTCATGGCCGGCCTCGACCTGCTCGTCATCGCCTCGACCCGCACGGAGGGAATCCCCCAGGCGGCGCTCCAGGCCATGGCGATGGGGCTGCCCATCGTGGGCACCGACGTGGGCGGGGTGCCCGAGGCGATCCGGCCCGCAGAGGCGGGGGAGATCGTCCCCCCGGGGGATCCGGAGGCGCTGGCCGGGGCGATCCGGGAGCTGCTCGCCGACCCCGCCCGCAGGCGGCGGATGGGCGAGGCCGGGCGGCGCTTCGTGCGTGAGCGCCACTCGCTCGACCGGATGATGGAGGAGACCCTCCTCCTTTACGAAGAGGTGGTCGAAGAATGCGCCCGTTGAGGGTGGTGCAGGTCATCAGCAGCCCGTGGTGGACGGGCGCGGCCGAGCCCGCCCTGCACCTGACGGCCGACCTCGCCGATCGGGGCCACCTCCTCCATTTCGTCTGCGGGGAGGGCGAGCGCCTCGAGGAGGAGGCGCGGGAGGCGGGGTTCCCCCGCCCGGAGGGGGTGGAGCCCACCCGGAGCCTGAACCCGTTGAAGCTCCGGCGGACGGTGGAGGATCTGGCGAAGCTGTTCGAGGAGGTGAGCGCCGAGATCGTCCACGCCCACCTCTCGGCCGACCACTGGCTCTCGGTTTTCGCCGCCCGCCGGCTGAAGCGGCGGATTCACATCGTGCGCTCGGTGCACCATCCCCGGGCGGTCAAGGGCGACATCCTCCACCGCCGCCTCCTCTGGAAGGAGACGGACGCCGTCGTCGCCTCGAGCCAGCACATCGGCGAGCTGCTCCTGAACCGGGCCCAAGTCCCCTCCCGCCAGGTGAGCGTCGTCCCGGGCGGGGTGGACCTCCGCCGCTTCCGCCCGGCCTCCATCGAGGTGCGCGCCCGGGGGCGGGAGCTCCTCGGGACGCCGCCCGACACCCTCCTCATCGGAATCGTCTCGCGCCTGGCGCCGGATCGGGGCCACAAGCCCCTCTTCGAAGCCTTCCGGGAGGTGTCGGCGCGGCTGCCCAAGGCGCGCCTCGTGGTGGTCGGGAAGGGGGAGCACCTGCCCCGGCTCAAGGAGCGCGTCGCCGCCCTCGGCCTGGAGGAGCGCGTGGATTTTCCGGGCTACCGGGAGGATGATCTGGTCGAGATTCTCGGCGCCTTCGACATCTTCACCCTCATGGCTCCGGGCTCGGAGGGGACTTGCCGGGCCGCGCTGGAGGCGATGGCGATGGGGCTGCCCTGCGTGGTCGTGGACGAGGGGGGCCTGGGCGAGGTGGTGGAGCACCGCGTCACCGGCATCGTGCTCCCCTCGCGGATGCCCGCCCTGGTGACGGAGGTGCTCCTCGACCTGCTCCTGGACAAGCAGCGGCGCGTCGCCTTCGGGAAGGCGGCGCGGGCGCGGGCCGAGAAGCACTACCCGCGGGAGCTGCGGGCCGAGCGGGTGGAGGCCGTCTACGCCGGGATGCTCGAGTTCTCCCAGGCGGTGCGGATGGCCCAGGCGGGAGGGCGAAGGTGGTGAGCCGGACCCAGGTGTACCGCCGCCTTCTCAAATATCTGCGCCCCTACTGGCGGCGGTTTTCGATCGCCATCCTGGCCACGATCGTAGTGGGCGCCCTGAACGCCGTGCCCGCCCTCCTCGTGCGCACGGCGGTGGACGACGTTCTCGTCGCCCGCGACGAGGCCGCCGCCTTTTTCCTCTCGGCCCTGGTGATGGGGATCTTCATCCTCAAGGGCGGGGCGGCCTACCTCCAGAACTATTTCATGTACTGGGTGGGCCAGCGCGTCGTGATGGACGTGCGGAACGCCCTCCACCGCCATCTCCTCTTCCTCCCCCTGCGCTTCTTCGACGAGAAGACGACGGGCGAGCTGATGGCCAAGGTCACCTACGACATCACCCTGATGCGGAAGGCGGCCTCGAACGCCGTGCGCGATCTGGTCCGCCACTTTTTCACCTTCCTCGCCCTCCTCGGCGTGGCCGTCTACCAGAGCCCGAAGATGTCCCTCTTCTTCATCGTTGCGGTCCCGCCCGTCGTCGTGCTCATCGCCTGGCTGGGGGAGAAGATCCGCCGGATCACGCGCCGGACGCAGGAGCGCATGGGGGACATGAGCTCCCTGATGAAGGAGACCTACGACGGCATGCGCGTCGTGAAGGGCTTCGGGGCCGAGCGCTTCGAGGAGAGCCGCTTCGAGCGGGCGAACCTCTCCTTCTTCCGGACGATCATGCGGGCCATGCGGGCGCGCGCCCTCGCCCCGCCCCTCGTCGAGGTCATCGGGGGCGTCCTGGCCGGCTTCGTCCTCTGGCACGGGGCGGGGCTGGTGATGCGCGGGGAGGTGACGCCGGGCCAGCTTTCGAGCTTCCTCGTCGCCGTCGGGATGATCTACAGCCCGCTCAAGTCCCTCACCCGGGTCTACCACACCCTGATGGAGGGCTTGGCGGGCTGCCAGTCGGTCTTCGAGCTGATGGACGACTACGTCGCCGAGGAGACGAACCCGGGCGGACGCAAGATGGGCCGCCTCACCCGGGAGATCCGCTTCCGCGGGGTGGAGTTCGCCTACGGCGAGACGCCCGTCCTCCAGAACATCGACCTGGAGGTCCCGGCGGGGACGATTTTCGCCCTGGTCGGCATGAGCGGGGCGGGGAAGACCACCCTGGTGGATCTCATCCCCCGCTTCTACCTGCCCACCGCGGGCTCCATCGCCTACGACGGGGCGGAGGGGGACGATCTCGACCTGGAGAGCCTGCGCGCGCAGATCGCCGTCGTGGGCCAGCGAGTGCACCTCCTGAACGGGACGGTGGCCGAGAACATCGCCTACGCCGCCGAGGGCGCGGTCGACCGCGAGGCCGTGGTCGCCGCGGCGAAGGCGGCCAACGCCCACGATTTCATCTCGGCCCTGCCCGAGGGATACGACACCGTCATCGGGGAGGACGGCGAGCGCCTCTCGGGCGGGGAGCGCCAGCGGCTCGCCATCGCCCGCGCCATCCTGCGCGATCCCTCCATCCTGCTCCTCGATGAGGCGACGAGCGCCCTCGACGCCCAGAGCGAGCGCCTCATCCAGGAGGCGCTGGAGCGCCTCATGGAGGGCCGCACGACCGTCGTCGTCGCCCACCGCCTCTCCACCGTGCGGAGTGCGGACTGCATCGCCGTCCTCGACGAGGGGCGGATCGTCGAGCAGGGGACCCACGCCGCCCTCATGGAGAAGGGAGGGCTCTACCGCCGTCTCTATGAGATGCAGTACGTCGAGGAGGAGGCGCGGCCGGCCCTTGCCGAAGAGGGCGGGGCCGTGCCCGAGGCGCCCCCCGCCCTCCGGGCGCCGGACGGCTCGCCGTGACGGGGGGGGCGGCGCCGGTGGAGGCGGGCCGGACGCGCGCGGAAGAGCCCCCGGAGAAGGCCGCGCGCCCCCTCTCGGTGGTTCAGGTCGTCACCTGCCGGGGCTGGAGCTCGGACGCCTGGGCCTCGGTGGCGCTTTGCCTGGGCTTGCAGAGCGAGGGCCACCGCGTCCTGCTCGTCTGCCGGGAGGTGGACGGGGGGCGGCGTGTGGCCGAGCGGGCGCGCCGCGAGGGCGTGCGCGAGGTGGACTTCATCGAGGCGAGCGGCAACTTCCGCCCGGCGAGCTACCTGCGCGACCTCAAGCGTCTTCGGGCGCTGGCCCGCGAGCGGAGCGCCGACGTGATTCACCTCCACCGGGGGATGGAGCACTGGCTCGCGGCCGCCGCCTTTCTGGGGAAGGGGGGCCCCGCCCTCATCCGCAGCCGCCACATCCTGCGCCCGGTCCGGCGCCACCTTTTCAACCGATGGCTCTACCGGAGCGGAACGGATCGCGTCGTGACCGTGTGCGAGAAGATCCGGGAGGGATACCTCGCCGGCGGCGGGTTCCCCCCCGCGCGCTTCGTGACCGTGATGGGCGGGGTGGACGCCTCGGCCTACGCGCCGGAGGAGGAGGGCGCCGCCTTCCGGAAGGAGTGGGGGATTCCCCCCGGCGCCTGGCTCGTGGGAATCGCGGGCAACCTCGGGATCTGGCTCAAGGGGCAGGACGTGCTCCTGCGGGCGGCGGCGCGCCTCGCGCGCGAGGGCGGCGATCCCCCCTGGGTGGCGGTCATCGGGGAAGGGGTGGACCGCGGGCGGCTCGAGGCCCTCGCCGCCGAGCTGGGGATCGCAGAGCGCACGGTGTTCCCCGGCTATCTGGAGAACCTCGCGGGCGCCTTCGCGGCCTGCGACGCCCTCGCGTTCTCCTCGCGCCGCTCGGAGGGGACGAGCCGGGTCCTGTTCGAGTACTTGGCGGCGGGCCGGCCGGTGGTGGCGAGCCGGGTGGGCTGCACGGATGAGATCGTGCGGGAGGCCAAAGAGGGATTCCTTGTTCCGCCAGAGGACGAGGAAGCCCTGGCCGGGGCTCTGGCCCGGCTTCGGGAGAATCCGGAGGCGGCGCGCGTCATGGGCGCCTCCGCCCGGCGCCGCGCCGAGGAGGAGTTTGACCGAAGGGTGATGGCCAGGCGCACGGTGGAAATCTACCGACAAGCGGCGCGAGACCGCAGCGCCACCCGCGCCTGATCGCGCCCCTCCGCCCGGCGGGACGATCATGAAGATCGCCCTCATTCGTTCCTCGGTCCACCGAAGGGGAGGGGTGGAGCGTTACGTCTGGCTCCTGGCCCGGGAGTTGGACCGGCGCGGCCACGAGGTGCACCTCCTCGCCCGCCGCTGCCCTGAGCTTCCCGCCCCCTCGGTGCGCTTCCACCCGATCCGGGCGTGGGGACCCTTTTCCTTCCTCAAAGTCCTCTCCTTCGCTCGGGGGGTGCAAGGGGTTTTGGAAGGCG
>JAZGDQ010000075.1:0-11349 GCA_036477985.1 bacterium | reverse complement strand
TCCGCAAGCGCCGCGCGCTGCACGCCCGCGCGCCCCGGCTCGGGGGAGCGGGCGCCAAGGTGGCCGCCGCCGGCCGGGCGAAGCCTCGCCTTTAGACCGCGTTTTTCCAATAATACAGATGCTTTTTCCGAATTTCCCCCCGGCGCCCCGCCCCCGCGAAGGGCGTCTTGCGCGCCCGGCGGGGGGCGTGTAATTCTGCGGATCGCTGTCCACCCGGGCTCTGGCGGGGGAGGGGTTTCGCGGGCGGACTGCCCCGCCCCCGGCGCCGCCCCCGGCGCCGAACTCGAAATCCATGCCGGCGCCCCCTTTTTCGACGCCGCTCAGGACGGCCGTTCCGCCGCCGCGCTACGGCCCCGCGATCCGGAAGCTGGAATCCGCCGGGAGGCCCGCGAAGATGAGCCCCAAGGCCGAGGTCATCCGCGTCCTGCTGAGCAAGGTCGGCCTGGACGGCCACGACCGGGGGGTGCGGGTGGTGGCGCGGTCCCTGCGGGATGCGGGGATGGACGTGATCTACATCGGCCTCCACCACACCCCGGAGGAGGTGGTGGCCGCCGCCGTCCAGGAGGACGTGGACGTTCTCGGGGTCAGCCTCCTCTCGGGCGCCCACATGACCATCATTCCGCGCATGCTCGAACTTTTGAAGGAGAAAGAGGCGGGAGACATCATCTTGGTCGTCGGCGGAGTGATGTCCGACGAGGACGCGGCCGAGCTGAAGAAGCAGGGCGTGGGCGAGGTGCTTTTGCAGGACACGCCGCCCGACGCCATCGTCGCCGCCCTGCGGCGGCTGGTGGAGGAGCGCGGGCCCCGGTAGGGGGGGCGCGGCCCCCGCCGGGGGAGGCGCGGCCCCGCCGGGGGAGGCGCGCTGCGCAGGGAGGAGGCGGCTTGGAGTTCTGGTCTTTCCCGCCCGACTACGATCCCGACTACATGCCCGGCCCCTCGAGCCGGCACTGGCTCCCCGTGCGCGAGACCATGCCGCCCGGGGATCGGGAGGCGGCCATCGCCGAGCGGCTGCGCGAGGTGATGCGCTACGCCTACGAGAAGGCCCCCTTCTACCGGCGCAAGTGGGACGAGGCCGGGGTCCATCCCGACCACATCCGCACGCTGGAGGATTTCGAGCGCGTGCCGGTCGTCCTCAAGTCCGAGCTCCGCGAATCGCAGGCCCGCGCCGCGCCCTTCGGGGACTACCTGTGCATCCCCGAATCGGAGGTCCACCACATCCACGGCACCGCGGGCACCACGGGCCGGCCCACCGCCTTCGCCATCGGGCGCGCCGACTGGGCGGCCATCGCCAACAGCCAGGCCCGCGTCATGTGGGGCATGGGCCTGCGGCCCGGGGACACGGTTTTCATCGCCGCCATCTTCAGCCTCTACATGGGCTCGTGGGGGACCCTCCTGGGGGCCGAGCGCCTGCGCGCCAAGTGCTTCCCCTTCGGGGCCGGGGCGTCGGGCATGACGGCGCGGGCGGCCGCCTGGATGGCCCAGATGAAGCCCACCGCCTTCTACGGCACCCCCTCCTACGCCCTCCACATGGCCGAGGCGGCCGCCGGGGAGGGGATCCACCCCCGGTCGTTCGGCCTCAAGCTCCTCTTCTTCTCGGGCGAGCCCGGGGCCTCGATTCCGAGCATCCGGGGGCGCATCGAGGAGAGCTACGGGGCCCGGGTGATCGACTGCGGCTCCATGGCCGAGATGACGCCCTGGATGAACCTGGCGGGCAGCGCCGAGACGGAGGGGATGCTCCTTTGGCAGGACATGGTCTACACCGAGGTCTGCGACCCCCGGACCCACCGCCGCGTCCCCTACGGGAGCCAGGGCACCCCGGTCTACACCCACCTGGAGCGGACCAGCCAGCCCATGATCCGCCTCGCCTCGGGCGACCTCACCCACTGGGTGGACGAGCCCAACCCCTGCGGGCGCACCTACCCCCGCCTCCCCGAGGGACTCTACGGCCGCATCGACGACATGTTCACCATCCGGGGGGAGAACATCTATCCCAGCGCCATCGACTCAGTCCTGAACGAAATTTCCGGCTACGGCGGGGAGCACCGGATCGTCATCACCCGCGAGGGGGCGATGGACGAGCTGCTCGTGCGGATGGACGCGGACGAGGAGGTGTACGCGGCGGGCGAGGCGGCCCTCGGGGAGCTGTGCGGGCGGGCCGAGGCCGGCCTCGTCCGGGTCCTCGGGGTGCGCGCCCGGGTCGAGGTGGCGGGTGCGGGCGAGATTCCGCGGACCGACTTCAAAGCCCGGCGGGTGGTCGACGATCGCGACCTGTTCCGCTCCCTCCAGAGCAAGATGGATGGCTAGCGGGGTGGGCGGCGCATCTCCCCGGGAGCTGGTGTCCGAGGTCCTCGCGGGCCGCACGCGCGGAATCGCGCGGATGATGTCGCGGGCCGAGGCGGGGGGGGAGGCCTCCCGCGCGGCCATGGCGGAGATCTACCTCCACACCGGCCGGGCCCACGTGGTCGGCCTCACCGGGGCGCCGGGGGGCGGGAAGTCCACCCTCGCCCGCTCCCTCGCCCGGCTCTACCGCGAGGGCGGGCGCAAGATCGGCATCATCGCCATCGACCCCACCAGCCCCTTCTCGGGCGGGGCCATCCTGGGCGACCGCGTCCGCATGGCCGACCTCGCCGAGGACCCGGGCGTCTTCATCCGCAGCATGGCCACGCGCGGCGCCCTGGGCGGCCTCGCGCGGGCCAGCCTGGACGCCGTGGACATTCTCGACGCGGCCGGCTTCGATGTGGTTCTGGTGGAGACGGTCGGGGTGGGGCAGGACGAGGTGGAGATCGTCCAGGTCGCCCACACGGTGGCGGTGGTCTCCCCCCCGGGCCTGGGGGACGAGATCCAGGCCATCAAGGCCGGGATACTCGAGATCGCCGACATCCACGCGGTGAGCAAGTGCGACCGCCCCGACTCGGCCCGGACGATCTCGGACCTCAAGGGCATGCTCGCCCTGGGCGTCAGCGCCGGCCCCGCCCCGGCGTGGGAGGTCCCGGTGGTGGCGACGAGCTGCGAGAAGAACGAGGGGATCGATGATTTGCTCTCGGCCATCGACGGGCACCTCTCCCATCTGCAAGAATCGGACGGGATGGACCGGCGGCGGCGGCGGATCATCGAGATGCGGGTGCGCAAGACCGCCGAGGACATCGTCCGAGGCCGCTTCGCCGGGCGGAGCGAGGGGAGGCTCGCCGAGCTGCTCGAGCGCGTGATGGCGCGCGAGATGGACCCCTATTCCGCGGCGGTGGATCTGCTCGCCGACTTCCACGAGGAGGGAGGCCATGACTGAGCGAAACGCCGCCTCGAAGGAGGAGGCTCCCCCCGCCTCCGGCGGGGCCTTTTCGGATTGGGAGGCCAACGAGCTGGCCTCCTTCCTCGCCCGACAGCCCGAGGGGAAGGAGAAGTACGAGACGGCCTCGGGCCTGCCCCTCGATCGCGTCTACACCGAGCGCGACCTGGAGGGAATGCCGCCCGAGGACATCGGCCTGCCCGGCAGGTACCCCTTCACCCGCGGCCCCTACCCGACCATGTACCGGGGGCGGCTGTGGACCATGCGCCAGATCGCCGGCTTCGGCGCCGGGGCGGACACCAACGCGCGCTTCCGGTACCTCATCTCCCAGGGGGTGACCGGCCTCTCGACCGATTTCGACATGCCCACCCTCATGGGATACGACTCGGACAACCCCATGTGCCGCGGCGAGGTGGGCCGGGAGGGGGTGGCGGTGGACACCCTGGACGACCTGGAGGCGGTGTTCGAGGGCATCGACCTGACCCGGATCTCGGTGTCCATGACCATCAACCCCTCGGCGTGGATCCTCCTCGCCATGTACGTCGCCCTGGCGCAGAAGCGGGGCTACGACCTTCACCAGCTTTCGGGAACCATCCAGAACGACATCCTGAAGGAATACATCGCCCAGAAGGAGTGGATATATCCGATCCGCCCCTCGATGCGGATCGTCCGCGACACCATCTTGTATGCCGCGGAGCGCATGAAGCGCTACAACGCCATCAACATCTCGGGCTACCACATGTCCGAGGCGGGGGCGACCTCGCTGCAGGAGGCGGCCTTCACCATGGCCAACGCCATCGCCTACGTGGAGGAGGTGACCGGCGCCGGGGCCGACGTGGACGACTTCGCGCCCAGGCTCTCCTACTACTTCGTCAGCCAGGCGGATTTCTTCGAGGAGGTCGCCAAGTTCCGGGCCGTGCGCCGGGTGTACGCGAAGATCATGAAGGAGCGCTTCGGCGCGAAGAAGCCCGAGTCCATGCGCCTGCGGTTTCACTGCCAGACGGCGGCGGCCACCCTCACCAAGCCCCAGCACAAGGTCAACCTGGTCCGCACCGCCTACCAGGCGCTCGCGGCGGTTCTCGGGGGCGCCCAGAGCTTGCACACCAACGGGCTGGACGAGGCCTTCGCCATTCCCACCGAGGAGGCCATGAAGCTGGCGCTCCGCACCCAGCAGGTGGTCGCGGACGAGACCAACATCCCTTCGGTCATCGACCCCCTCGGCGGCTCCTACTACGTCGAGAGCCTGACGAACCAGATGGAAGAGCGGATCTTCGCGATCCTCGCCCGGGTGGACGAGATGGGCGGCACGATCAAGGCCATCGAGGACGGTTGGTTCCAGAAGGAGATCGCCGACTCGGCCTACGACTTCGCCGTGCGCAAGGCCAGCGGGGAGCGCCCGGTCATCGGCGTCAACCGCTATGTGGAGGAGGAGGAGGAGGACGGGGCCGGCGTCGAGATCCATCCCCACGACCCGGAGACCGAGCGGCGCCAGATCGAAAACCTCAACCGGGTGCGCCGGGAGCGGGACGGCGAGCGCGTCGCAAGCCTTCTGGCCGAGCTCGAGGGCGCCGCCCGGGACGAGAAGGAGAACATCATGCCCGTCACCATCGAGCTGGTGAAGGCGAAGGCCACCATGGGCGAGATCGTAGAGACGCTTCGGGCGATCTGGGGGACCTACCGGGAAACCTCGGTGATCTGACCCCTCGCTCCGGGGCGCCCCGCCCCGCCGGGGAGGGGCGCCCGCCGGGGAGGGCCACCCCGCCGGGGGGCGGGCTTCCCCTCGGTCCGTTCGATAAGGGAGCGTTCAAATGCTGATCCCCTTCGAGGGAAAGATTCCGAAAGTTCACCCCACGGCGTGGATCGCCCCGACGGCCGTGCTCATCGGGGACACCGAGGTGGGCGAGGAGAGCAGCGTCTGGTACGGCTGCGTCCTGCGGGGCGACGAGATGCCCATTCGCATCGGGAAGCGGTCCAACATCCAGGACGGCTCGATCCTCCACGTCGAGACCGGCCTCTATTCCTGCATCGTGGGGGACGACGTGACGGTCGGCCACGCGGCCATCGTTCACGGCTGCGAGATCGGCGACAGCGCGCTCATCGCCATGGGCGCCATCATCATGAACAACGCCAAGGTGGGCGCGGGCGCCGTCATCGGCGCCGGGGCGGTGGTGCCCGAGGGGAAGGAGATTCCCCCCGACACCCTCTGGCTCGGGGCGCCGGCGAAGTACGTCCGCGACCTGAGCGATGAGGAGCGCAAGCGCTTCCGCCACGCCTCGGTGTCCTACAGCCGCCTCAAGGACCGCCACCGGAACAGCTAGCGCCCCCCTCCGATGCACTCCCGCGATGCGCTAGAAGAAGGAGGGCGGCCCCTGGCCGCCGTGGTCGATCTGGGGACGAACGCCGCCCGCCTCGCCCTGGCCTCCCTGGACGGCGCGGGCCGGCTCCGCTCCCGGGGGCGGCACCGCGAGCTCATCCGCCTGGGGGAGGGGCTGGCCAAGGCGGGACGTCTCTCGCCCGGCGCCTTCGCCCGCGGGATTGCGTGCCTGGGCCGCTTCGCCGCCATCGTCGAAGAGAGGGGGGTGGACCTCCTGGACGCGGTGGCGACGAGCGCCCTGCGGGAGGCGGCCGACCGGGAGGATTTTCTCGACGCCGCGCGGGCGATCGGCATTCCCCTCCGCGTCATCGAGACCGGGGAGGAGGCGCGCCTCGCCCTGGCCGGGGTGATGGCCGGGCTGGAGCCGCGCCCCGCGCGCGCCCTGGTGTTCGACATCGGGGGCGGGAGCCTGGAGATCATCCGGGCCGAGGAGGGCGGCCTCGCCGAGGAGGGCGGCCTCGCCGAGGAGGGCGGCCCCGCCGGGGGGGGCGGCCTCGCCGAGGCGGATAGTCTTCCGGCCGGGGTGGTGCATTTGACCGAGCGCCACCTGGAGGAGATGCCCACCCCGGCGGATCGGGTCGAGGCCTGCGCCGCCGAGGTGCGCGCGCTGCTGCGGGCGATCCCCTTCTCCGCGCCCGGCGGGGAGGATATTCCCCTGATTGGGTGCGGGGGCGCGGTCGCGCTCGCCTGGTTCATCCGGGAGGGGAGCGCGGGGGAGGCGGGGATCGACGGGACGGTTTTGGGGGCGGACGAGATCGCCGGATGGGTGGATCGGTTCGCCCGCCTCGGGCGCAAGGAGCGCGGCGCGCTCGCGGGATTCGAGCCCGGGCGGGAGGATGTGGCCCTCGCCGGCCTCATCGTCGTCCGCGAGCTGTTGGCGAGGACGGGCGCCGCCTCCTTCCGGGTGTCCACGGGGGGGGTGCGCGAGGGGAGGCTTCTCGAGCTCCTTTTGGGGGAAATTTCGTAAGCCATTGATTATTAATGCCATACCATGTTTTCTTTTCCTCTGTTTCTTCCTTTTTTCATTTGACATGCCGGGCGGGTAATCTCTATATTCTGCTACCTGTGCTGTGCCGGGGCGCCGTCCGCTCCGGGGGGAATGGCATGGGGATTCCCGGGAGGGCCGAATCATGAGGGGGGACCTTCGGATTCCCCTCGACAGCATCCCCGACGGGGGCCTCGACCTGGACGTCGAGGTGGACGAGGCCGACCTCGAGATCGAGGGGAGGGAATGGCCGCCCCTCTCGGGCGCCCGCCTCGTGGGGCGCCTGGAGGCGACGAGCGCCCAAGAGGCGGTGTTCCGGGGCAGCGCGCGCGGATCGTTCGAGCTGGAGTGCAACCTGGGGCTCGCCCGCTTCGCCTTCGCGGTTGATGAGCCTGTGACCGCCTATTTTCAGGTCCCCTCATCGGGAACGTCCTCCGCAGGGGAAGTCGAGCTGGAGGAGAGGGAGCTCGAGGTTTCCTACATCCGGGACAATGCGATCGATCTGCTTCCCCCCCTCCGGGATCAGTTGGGTCTGGCCATTCCGGTTCAGCCCAAGTGCCCCGGGGAGTGCTTGGGGGAGGAGCCGGCGGTCTGCCGCCGTCTCAAGGTCGGAGAGGGCGTGGGCTTGGAGAGCGGCGTGGACCCGCGGTGGGCGGCGCTCCAGGAGTGGAAGAAATAGGGCGAGGCCGCGGGCCGCGCTTGATTCGACTTCTAAGAGAAGAAGAGATGGAACGAAAGGAGAAGCGGAATGGGACTTCCCAAGCGGCGTCATTCTCAGACCCGGGGCCGCAAGCGCCGGACGCACTACAAGGTGTCGCCTCCGGCCGTAGCCGTGTGCTCCAACTGCTATGCCGCCGTCCTGCCGCACCGGGTGTGCACCGTCTGCGGGCACTACAAGGGCCAGAAAGTGCTCCCCGTCGAGGGGGCCTAGTCGGCAGGGCGTTGGCGCGGACCTCGTCATGAAAATCGCCGTGGATGCCATGGGGGGAGACCACGCCCCCTCCGCCATCGTGGAGGGAGCGATTCTCGCCCGCCGCGAGCTCGGGATCGAGTCGATCCTCGTGGGGGCGCCCGAGCGCATCGACGCCGAGATCGCCCGCCTCGGCGCGCGCGACCTGGCCTTCGAGATCCGCGAGGCCTCCCAAGTCGTCGATATGGGGGAGACGCCCTCGCGCTCCCTCAAGGGGAAGCCCGACTCCTCGATCCGGATCGCCCTGGAGGCGGTGAAGGAGGGAGAAGCCTCGGCCGTCTTCAGCGCCGGGGACACGGGCGGCGCCTTCGCCGCGGCCCTTCACGTGCTCCAGCGGATGAAGGGCGTCCTGCGGCCCGCCATCGCCGCCCTCATCCCGACCCTCAAGGGGTTTTCGGTCATGCTCGACGTGGGGGCGAACCTCACCCCCCGCGCCCAGCACCTCTTCCAGTTCGGAATCATGGGGGAGGTCTACACCGAAGTGGCGCTGGACAAGAACGCGCCCTCCATCGGCCTGCTCAACGTCGGGGGGGAGGATTCGAAGGGGACCGAGGCGCTCAAGACCGCCTACCAGCTCTTCCGCCGCAGCGACCTCAACTTCATGGGGAACGTCGAGGGGAGCACCATCTTCCAGGGCGAGCTGGACGTGATCGTGTGCGACGGCTTCTCGGGGAACGTGGCGCTCAAGGTGAGCGAGAGCCTGGGCGAGATGCTGGCGACCATCCTGCGCGAGGAGGTGAGCCACTCCTTCCGCAGCAAGATCGGCTACATGTTCCTGCAGAACGGCTTGAAATCCATGCGCCGGCGCACGGACTACTCCGAGTACGGCGCCGCCCCGTTGCTCGGCCTCAACGGCCTGTGTACGATCGGGCACGGCCGGAGCAACCCCAAGGCGGTCAAGAACGCCTTGCGGATGACCGCGAATCTCGTGGAGAAGGACCTGAACCGGAAGATTCAGGAGGAGATCGACCGCCACATCTCGGTGCAGCGCAGCTCCGAGCGGGGCTGGCGCTTGTGGAACCAGATTCGCACCGGCATCTTTCCCGCGGGGGGGGCGGAAGAGGGCTCCCTCGAGGAGGGGGAAAGCGGGCCCCCGGAGAATCCGCCCCCATCCGACTGATTCCAGGAAATCCGTATGCCTTCCACCGTGATTCTCGGCACCGGTTCGCACCTGCCGGAAAGGGTGCTCACCAACGCCGACCTGGGGAAAATGGTCAACACCTCGGACGAGTGGATCCAGGAGCGGACGGGCGTGCGCGAGCGCCGCGTCGCGCCCGAGGAAGTGGCCGCCTCCCAGCTCTCCATCCCCGCCTGCCGCAGCGCCCTGGAGGCGGCGGGCCTGGAGGCGAAGGACCTCGGCCTCATCGTGGCGACCACCCTCACGCCGGACACGATGTGCCCCTCGGCGGCCTGCCTGATCCAGAACGGGATCGGGGCCGGCCACGTCGCGGCCTTCGATCTCAACGCCGCCTGCTCGGGCTTCGTCTACGGCCTCCAGGTGGGCGACGCCTACGTCCGCTCGGGCCTTGCGCGCCACGTGCTCGTCGTCTCGGTGGAGATCATGACCCGGGTGGTCGACTGGACCGACCGGGGGAGCTGCATCCTCTGGGGAGACGGCGCCGGGGCGGTCGTCCTCGGGCCGTCGGAGAACGGCCGGCGGGGGATCATCTCCTCTCAACTCTCCCGCGAAGGGAGGGGGGGGAGTTGATCCTCGTCGTGGGCGGGGGCTCGCGCCTCACGCCCATCCGGCCCTCCGACGTCCAGGCGAAAGCGCACACCCTGAAGATGCGCGGGCAGGAGACCTTCAAGACGGCGGTGCGGCTGATGACCGAGGTCTGCGCCGAGACGCTCGCGAAGAACGGGATGACGATCGACGACATCGACGTGTTCGTCCCCCATCAGGCGAACCTGCGGATCATCGAGGCGGTGGCGAAGCGCCTCAAGCTTCCGATGGACCGGGTCGTCGTGACGATAGGCAAATATGGTAATATGTCCTCCGCCACCATACCCGTCGCCTTGGACGAGTGGGTGCGGGAGGGGAAGATTCGCCGCGGCGACCACGTGTTGTTGTGCGCCTTCGGCGGCGGGCTCACATGGGGAGCCGCCCTGTTGGAATGGTAGCGGGGGCCGGCGGCGTCCGGCCTCCCTTTCGCCCGGCCCTCCGCCCCCTAACCGGTTCCGCCCTTCGCCTGCAGGTTCGATGGGGCCCATCTGCAGCTCCGGTGGATAGGAAAGCGTCATGATCGAAAAGAGAGATTTGGGCGACCTCCGGGTGGCGTTCCTCTTCCCGGGACAGGGCTCCCAGTACGTGGGGATGGGGAAGGACTTTCACGACCGCTTCCCCCTGGCCCGGGAGGTGTACGAGGAGGCGAACGATATCCTCGGGTGGGACGTGGGGAAGCTCAGCTTCTTGGGCCCCAAGGAGGAGTTGACCCGCACCTGCAACACCCAGCCCGCCATCCTGGTGCACAGCTACATCGCCCACCGCCTGCTCCTCGAGGGGGGCGCCCGCCCGTCCCTGGCCCTGGGCCACAGCCTGGGGGAGTATTCGGCTCTTATCGCGGCCGGCGCCGTGGACTTCTCCACCGCCCTTCGGCTCGTGAAGGAGCGGGGCCGCTGCATGCACGAGGCGGTTCCCGAGGGCGGGGGCGCGATGGCGGCCCTCCTGGGGCTGGAGCGCGAGGCGGCCGAGGCCGTCTGCGAGGAGGTCGAGGGCGTCGTCGAGGTGGCCAACTACAACGCGCCGGGCCATAACGTGATCTCCGGCGAGCGGGAGGCGGTCGAGGCGGCGGTCCGCCTGGCCAAGGACCGGGGCGTGCGCAAGGCCGTCATGCTCCCGGTGGGGGCGCCCTTTCACTGCTCCCTTCTCACCGAGGCCTCCGATCGGATGGGCGAGGTGCTCGATTCGTTCGAGTTCGGCCACCTCTCCATCTCGGTCTACGCGAACGTGACGGGCCGTCCGGTGCGCGACGGCGAGGAGGCGCGCCGGCTGCTCAAGAAGCAGATCCGCTCCTCGGTGCGCTGGGAGGATTCCGTCCGGGCGGCCGGGGAGGAGAAGTTCGACGCGGCCGTCGAGGTGGGGCCGGGGAAGGTGCTCTCCGGGCTGAACAAGCGGATTTTGCGGGACGTTCCGGTCTTCAACGTCGAGGACGGGGACAGCCTCGAGAAGACGTTCGAGAAATTGGCCGAGATCGCCTGAGGAAGGGCGCGGGGCCCCGCCGGCGCGATCGCCGGAGAATTCGGGGGTTTCGGCGGTGGAGAAGGCTCGCCTGAGGGGGCGGCTCTGGTGTAGTATCCGGGGCGGGCTCCAGGCCAATTCCGTGGTGAATCGCGGCGGTCGTCCGGCTGCGCCGCCCTCCTCCGCCCGCCCGGGACTGAAGAGGCCGAAAGGACGAAAAAAGGATTGGGAGATGGACGGGGCGCCCGGGGAGGCTCCCGTCGGTTTTCACCGAAATGCCCGGTTCGCATATATCCGAATCGATACAAGGAGGAACGGACGTGGCGGATAGCATCGAGGAGAAAGTGAAGGAGATCATCGTCGAGCAGCTCAGCGTGGAAGACGACAAGGTGGTGGGCGAGGCTTCCTTCATCAACGACCTGGGCGCCGATTCGCTCGACACGGTGGAGCTGGTCATGGCGTTCGAGGAGAAGTTCGGCCTTGAGATTCCGGACGAGGACGCCGAGAAGATCGCCACGGTGCAGGACGCCGTTTCGTACATCACCGCCAAGAGCGCCGC
>JAZGDQ010000074.1:0-3415 GCA_036477985.1 bacterium | reverse complement strand
TCCTCGCCGCCGCCCTCAAGGGGGCGCTGAACGGGTTGAAGATCGGTGGAGTGAAGCCGGGCTTCGAGGAGGATCTCAAGCCCCTTCCTCAGGGGCCGCCGGCCTCCATGTGCATCCCCCGCCTTGTGAATCCGAACGAGGTCGAGGGCCTGCTCCGCGAGGTGTACGAGAGCATCCGCGAGGAGACCGGCTCGGAGAGCGTCGCCAGCGTCTGGCGGGCGCTGGGTCATCACCCCGAGTATCTGGAGCTGGCCTGGGGATTCGCCCGAGAGGCGCAGAAGTCCAAGGGGTTCGAGATCACCGTCAGCCTCTCCCAGGGGGCCGCCGCGGCCGCCGCGCAGGAATTCCCCCATCCCGTGGACCTCGACCGCGAGAAGGCGGCGGCGCTCGGATGCAGCGGGGAGGAGATCGATCTCATCGATCAGACGCTGGATCATTTCATCCATCTCATTCCCCGGGTCAACGTCACCATCCTCCTCCTGAAGGCCGCCCTGCTCGGGGAGGGCCGGGTGCGCCGCAAGCCCTTCGAGAACCAGTGAGGCGCGCGGGAGGCGGCAGGGCGTGAACGATATTCCCTGGGAGTCCGCTCCCCTTGCGGCGGCCGGCCTCCTCATCTCCGGCTTCCCCAAGGGGGCCTCGGGCTTCGGCTCCGCCGCCGCGCCTCTCCTTCCGAAGGTGATTCCCCCCGAGGCCGCCGTGGCGCCGCCGGTCCGGGTCCCGTGAGCCTCCCCGAAGCGGGGTTCGTGATCGCGGTCCTCCTGGCGGGCGGGATCGTCAAGGGAGTGATCGGCTTCGGCCTCCCCATGTTCACCATCCCTCTCCTGACGGTGGTCATCGCGCCGCGCGAGGCCGTCGTCATGATGTCCCTCTCCATCATCTTCACCAACGTGGCGAACGTGCGCCTGGGGATTTCGGAGTGGCGCGAGCTCCGCCATGTCGTCCCCTATCTGGGCGCCGCCGTCCTGATGATTCCGGTCGGCGTTCTCTTTCTGCACCGGGGGGATCCCGAGCTCATCCGTTTCCTCATCGGCCTCTCGGTCTACGGCTATCTGGCGACCCGGCGCTTCGTCCCCCCGATGGGGGCGCTCCGGCCCCGCGCGCGGTGGGGGGTGGGCGCGGGGCTCGGCGTGGCAGCGGGCTTTCTCGGGGGGATGTCGAGCATCCCGGGCCCGGTGAGCATCATCTACTTCTCGATGTTCTCCTTCACGAAGGAGGTCTTCGTCTTCCTGGTGAACGCCTTCAACACGGTGAGCATCTCGGTGCTGGCGGGCGCCCTCGCCTTCCAGGGGGCCTACACCCCCCCGGCGCTCCTCCAGGCCGTGGCCGCCCTCGCTCCCGTTCTGGCGGGCTTTTGGGTGGGGGTGCGGATGCGGGACAGGCTCTCCCAGGAGCTATTCTTCCGGATGGTGAGCGTGGGCCTGTTCGCCATCGCGACCGGCCTCATCCTGCGCGCCTCCTGGCTTTTGTTCTTTTAGGGGTCCGCCGCCCTCCCCGCGTTCGGTCTTTTTTCGTCTGATTTTTTAAAAATTGGCCGGAAAACCGCAAGAAATTGCTGGACTTTTGCGGGTCACATTTTATACTGGATTCATATAAGAAATATGCGGGGGGGTGTGAGGGGCTTCGGGAGGACGGGGCCGAAAGGCCCCCCTGCGTTTGCGCATTCCGATCCTTCGCGCTTCGCGGGCGGGCCTCGCCTCTTTCTCCTTCTCCACGGCTCGCCTTCCTCCCCCCGGAATCCGTCTCCGCTTCCCTTTCTCTCGCCCCTTGATCCCGGCCTTCGGCGGAGGTATGGTCTGTCCCCGCGTCCGCTCCGGGTGTGTGCGAGGGTCCGCCCACGGGCTCTGCGCCTTTGCGTTGACACGCTATGGGGCGGATGTGATGATCCGGTCGGGTTTGGGAGTCGGCCGGGGAATCGGGCGGCCGGCGCGCCGCATTTCGGCGCCCACGCCCCGGGATGCCTGGCGCCCGTAGCTCAGCTGGATAGAGCAACGGACTTCTAATCCGTAGGTCGCAGGTTCAAGTCCTGCCGGGCGCGCCAATTTCGCCGCACGCGGTGGGTGTAGCTCAGTGGTTAGAGCGCCGGGTTGTGGCCCCGGAGGTCGGGGGTTCAAATCCCCTCACTCACCCCACGCGCTCTCACCGCTCTCGGAGAAAGACCGGGGCTTCACTTCACTCCGGCGGGGCGGATGTCGCCGAAGGCGCCCGTAGCTCAATTGGATAGAGCGTCGGACTTCGGATCCGAAGGTTGTAGGTTCGAGTCCTACCGGGCGCGCCATCGGATTTTGGTCGGAGCGATTTTATCGGATAAGTTGGGAGCCGTAAGAGAAGCATCCTGGGCCGCTAGCTCAACTAGGCAGAGCAACGGACTCTTAATCCGTAGGTTCGGGGTTCGATTCCCCGGCGGCCTACCAAAGATCGAACACCGAGGGAAATCTCCCGCTTCCGCGGTCTGGGGAGCTCCCCCGGGTGTGCAAATCGCGTGCCGCTCGGGGGTGATGCCCGGCCCCTCCCCCCCGCGATCGGGGCCCATCCTGCGGGGATGCCCACATTGATCGCCGCGATTCACCAACCCGCCTACCTTCCCTGGCTCGGCTATTTCCACAAAATCCTCCTGGCCGACGTCTTCGTCTTCCTCGACACCGTGCAGATCGAGAAGAACGGCTTCGTGAACCGGAACCGCGTGCGCACCCCCTCGGGCGTCCAGTGGCTCACCGTCCCCGTCGGCATGAAGGGCCACACGGGGAAGACGATCGCCGAGATGGAGATCAGCCCCGCGGCGGGCTGGAAGAAGAAGCACATCCGCACGCTGGAGATGGCCTACCGGAAGAGCCCCTGGTGCGAGCGCTACGCCGGCCCCCTCGGCGGGTTGATCGAGGGCGCGGGCGATTCGCTGGCGGATTTTCTGTTCGAGATGCTCGCCTACTTCACCGCCGAGCTGGGCCTCTCGGAGACGCGGATCGTCCGGGCCTCCGAGCTCGCCGCCCGCGGCCGGCGGGAGGACCTCCTCCTTTCGATATGCAAGGAGATCGGGGCGGACACTTATCTCTCCGGCGCCGCGGGAAAGGACTATCTCGACGCGCGGGGGTTCGAGGAGGCCGGCGTCCGGGTCGAGTTCCAGGAGTTCCGCCATCCCGTTTACGACCAGGGCCGCCCCGGCTTCGAGCCCAACCTCGCGGTGGTGGACGCCCTCTTCCACCTGGGGGGGGACGCCGTCGTCTCCGTGCTCCGGCGCAGCGGCGAGGGGTGAGGGCCGGCGGCCACGCAGGGCTAGGGCGAACACAAGGTTCGCCACTACGGAAGACGGTTACGGATTAATCGGTAGGGTGGGGGCCGAAGGCCCCGCCACCGCGCGCCCCTGCTTTTTCCCTCCCCCATTGGAAGGTGACGCCCGCAAGGGCGGCCAGGGTGGGGGAAC
>JAZGDQ010000073.1:0-5582 GCA_036477985.1 bacterium | reverse complement strand
TGAGTTCGGCAAGGATCTCCTTCCCTCGCTCGTGCTTGAGGTCGAGGGTGAGGCTCTTCTTGTTCCGGTTGATCGAGAGGTAATAGGTGCTCACCCCGTTGAGGAAGGGAGGCCCCCAGCCGCGGGTGTCGTCCCCCCCCTTGGGGTTCTCCACCTTGATGATCTCGGCGCCCATGTCGCCCAGCATCATGGTGCAGTAGGGCCCGGCGAGGATGCGCGTCAGGTCGAGCACCCGGATTCCCTCGAGCGGACCTGCCATCTCGGCCTCTCCCTCAGGGGTGGATGAGCGAAATCAGCACGCCGGCCGCGATCGCGGAGCCGATGACCCCGGCGATGTTGGGCCCCATCGCGTGCATGAGGAGAAAGTTCTGCGGGTTGGCCTCCGCTCCCACCTTCTGCACCACCCGCGCCGCCATGGGCACCGCGCTCACCCCGGCGGCGCCGATGAGGGGATTGATCGGGTCCTTGCTGAAGGCGGCCATCACCTTGCCGAAGAGCACCCCCGTCGCCGTCCCGATGCCGAAGGCGATGAGGCCCAGGAGGAGGATTCCGATGGTGGTGAATTTCAGGAACGTCTCGGCCGTCATCGAGGCGCCCACCGAAAGGCCGAGGAAGATCGTCACTATGTTGAGGAGGGAGTCCTCCGAGGTCTTGAGCAGGCGGTCCACCACCCCGGACTCGCGGAACAGGTTCCCGAGCATGAGCATCCCGATGAGGGGGATGGCCGCGGGGAGGAGGAGCCCGCAGACCAGCGTCGTCACGATGGGGAAGAGGATGCGCACGGGCTTCTCGATGGGCCGCAGCTGGGCCATCGGGCGGGAGCGCTCCTCCGCGGTGGTGAGGAGGCGCATGATGGGGGGCTGGATCACGGGCACCAGGGCCATGTAGCTGTAGGCGGCGACCGCGATAGGGCCGAGCAGCTCGGGCGCGAGCTTGGCGGCCGTGTAGATGGCGGTGGGCCCGTCCGCCCCGCCGATGATCCCGATGGCGCCGGCCTGGGGGAGGCTGAAGCCCAGGAAGAGGCTGCCCACCAGGGTGCCGAAAATGCCGAACTGGGCCGCCGCCCCCAGGAGGATGGTCTTCGGGTTCGCCAGGAGGGGGCCGAAGTCGGTCAGCGCCCCGATCCCCATGAAGATGAGGGGAGGGAAGATCCCCGACTTGACCCCGAAGTAGAAGAAGTGAATGAGGCCGCCCGTCTGGAAGATGTCCGACGCCGGAAGATTCGAGAGGAGCAGGCCGAACCCGATGGGGAGGAGGAGGAGGGGCTCGAACCCCTTGCGGATGGCGAGGAAGAGGAGCAGGCAGGCGATCATGAGCATGAGGGCGCTCCCCGCCGTCAGGGAGGCGAATCCCGTCGTCGCGATGAAGCTCCCGATCGCCGCGCCGATGCCGCTCATTCGATCACCATGAGCTCCTGGCCCGCCTCGACGTTGTCGTCCTTGCCGACCAGGATGGATTTCACCTCGCCGCCCGCCTCGGCGGCGATGACGTTCTCCATCTTCATCGCCTCCAGGACGAGGAGCTTGTCGCCCGCCGCGACCGTCTGTCCCTCGGAGACATCGATCGAGAGGATCTTACCCGGGAGGGGGGCGAGCACCTTCCCCCCGGCGCCCGCGGCGGCGGCCGGTCGGGGAATGGCGGGCCGCGGCGGCGGCGGGGCGCCCGCGGCGGGCGAGGGGGCGATCTCCTCCTCGACCTCGACCTCGTGGGCCACCCCGTCCACCTCGACGGTGAAGCGGCCGTCCTCGATCCCGCGCTCGACGCCGACGGCGTACTTCTTGCCGCCCACGGTCAGGTCAAATTTCCTCAACGCATCCTCCGTGCCAGGGCGGGACGGGCCGCGCCGCAGCGGGCGCGGCGGGACCACTCCGATTCCCCGCCGCGCCGGACGGGGACGGTGAACAGGGCGGGGCGCTCGGTCGCGAGAAAATGGGCGACGGCCGCGGCGAGGACGGTGTGGAGGGATTCCCCGCCGGCGCCGCTTCCCCCGGCGGCCCCCGCCCCATTCGCCCCGGCGGCCCCCGCCGGGCTCTCCTGGGCGGGCCCCTCCTCTTCCTTCGGGCGGAAGACCGCGTCCAGCGCCTTGATGACGTACATGAGGCCGATGAGGGAGCCGAACACCACCCCCATGCCGACGACGGCGAGGATGACGCCCTGCCCGAAGAGGGTCATGCCGCTCTCCTTTCCCCCCGCTAGAGGGGGATGTTCCCGTGCTTCTTCTCGGGGCGGGCCTCGCGCTTGCCGCCCGCCATCTCGAGGGCGCGAATGAGCTCGCGCCGGGTGTGGCGCGGCTCGATGATGGCGTCCACCAGGCCCTGGGCCGCCGCCGTGTAGGGCTTGGCGAAGAGCTCCCGGTACTCGGCGATCTTCTCCTGCCGGAAGGCCTCCGGGTCGGGGGCGCTTTCGATCTCGCGGCGGAAGATGATGTTCGCCGCCCCGTCCGGGCCCATGACGGCGATCTCGGCCGTCGGGTAGGCGAGCACGCGGTCGTAGCCCAGCCCGAAGCCGCTCATGGCGATGTAGGCGCCGCCGTAGCTCTTGCGGACGATGACGGCGATCTTGGGCACGTTCGCCTCGCTGTAGGCGTAGAGCACCTTCGCCCCGTGGCGGATCACCCCTCCGTACTCCTGGTCTGTGCCGGGGAGGTAGCCCGGAACGTCCACGAAGTTGACGAGGGGCAGGTTGAAGGCGTCGCAGAAGCGCACGAAGCGCGCCAGCTTGTCCGAGCTGTTGATGTCGAGCACCCCGGCGAGGTGGACCGGCTGGTTCCCGACCACCCCGACGGGCCGGCCGGCGAGGCGCGCGAAGCCGACGACGATGTTCTGCGCGTAGGCGGCCTGCACCTCGAGGAAGTCGCCGTTGTCGAACACCCCGGTGATGAGGTCGCGCACGTCGTAGGCGCGCTTCTCCTCGGCGGGGACGACGGCGTCCAGCTCGGGGTTCTCCTCGGGGGGGCGCTCGGCGGGCTCGGCGAGGGGCGGGCCGTCCAGGTTGTTCGCCGGGAGGAAGGAGAGGAGCTTGCGCACGAGGGCGAAGCACTCCCGCTCGTCGGGGGAGACGAAGTGCGCGTTCCCGCTCGTCGCCGCGTGGACCGAGGCGCCGCCGAGCTGCTCGAAGGTCACGTCCTCCCCCGTCACCGCCTTGATGACGTCCGGGCCCGTGATGAACATCCGGCTCAGCCCCTCGACCATGAAGACGAAATCCGTGATGGCGGGCGAGTAGACCGCCCCGCCCGCGCAGGGGCCCAGGATGATCGAGAGCTGGGGGATGACGCCCGAGGCGAAGGTGTTGCGCCGGAAGATCTGGGCGTAGCCGTGGAGGGAGAGGACGCCCTCCTGGATGCGCGCCCCGCCCGAGTCGAGAATCTGGACGATGGGGCAGCCCGCCTTGAGGGCGTGCTCCTGGGCGCGGACGATCTTCGCGGCGTGCATCTCCCCCAGCGAGCCGCCGAGGACGCCGAAGTTCTGGGAGACGACGAAGACGAGCTGGCCGTCCACCTTGCCGCTGCCCGTCACCACCCCGTCGCCGGGCGTGCGCCGCTCGCCCATCCCGAAGTCGCTGCTCCGGGTCTGGACGAACATGTCGATCTCGGAGAAGGAGCCCGGGTCGAGGAGGAGATCGATCCGCTCGCGGGCGGTGAGCTTGCCCTGCGCCCGCTGGCGCTCGCGGGCGGCCTCCCCCCCCTGGGCGCGGGCCTCCTCGGTCCGGCGGCGCAGCTCCTCGACCCGCTCCTCCATGCCTCTCCCCCTATCGGGTGCTCCGGCGGCCGCCGGAAGGTGTTCAGGAATTGCATACAATGTGCAAATTTTCGCCCCCCGTCAAGCGCGGGCGGGGGGTCGGTCTGAAACAGGCGGTTTATTCAGCCGTGCCAAGGTTTTTCGGAGGCCCCGCTTTCGGCCGCGGGCCCCCGGGCGGGTTGTTTCTCCAGCACGAGACGGCGGGGCGCTCTCGATCCCCTCCCGGCCCTCTCCGCTCGGCTGCCTTCGACCCGAGCTCGGGCCGAGGGTAGCTCGTCGCGGCTCGGCTGAGCTCGCCGAAGTCAGGCCGGAGAGGGGGAAGCGCCGGTCCCTCCTTACGCCGCGGTGGCGTCCCCCGCCGCTGGGGCGTCCCAGTCCACGATGCCGGCGTGGAGGAGCTGTCCCGGGAGCTGGCGCCCGAGGAGGGACTCGGCGAGGGCGACCGCCTCGAGGAGCTTGGGAAGGTCGACGCCGGTCTCGATCCCCATCTCGTGGAGCATGTTCACCGTGTCCTCGGTCGCGATGTTGCCCGTCGCCTTGGGGGCGAAGGGGCAGCCGCCCATCCCCCCGGCGGCGGCGTCGAAGACCGTCACCCCGGCCTCGAGCCCGGCGAGGACGTTGGCGAGCCCCGCCCCCCGGCTGTTGTGGAAGTGGAGGGCGAACCGCGCCCCGGGGAATCGCGCGCGCAGGCCCTCGAGCGTGCGCCGCACGGCCGAGGGGTTGGTCATCCCCGTCGTGTCGGCGAGGTTCACCTCCTCGCAGCCCATCTCCAGGTAGGCGTCCACCATCATCTCGAGCGCCGCCGGGGGCACCCGCCCCTCGTAGGGGCAGCCGAAGGCCGTCACCACCCCCCCGCGCAGGGGGATCTCCGCCTCCCGCGCCATTTTGGCGGCCTCGGCCGCCGCCTGGAGGGACTGGGCCCGGCTCGCGCGCAGGTTCTTCTCGTTGAAGGACTCGCTCGCCGAGACGAAGAGGGTGACGCGGTCCACGGCGCCCTTGAGCGCCCGCTCCATCCCGCGCGCGTTGGGCACGAGCGCCTCGTACTCCGTCCCCGGCCGCCGGGCGATCTTCTCCAGCACCTCCTCGGCGTCCGCCATCTGGGGCACATGGGCGGGGTGGACGAAGCTCGTCGCCTCGATGCGCGGAAAGCCCGCTGCCGAGAGGAGGTCGATGAGGCGCACCTTATCGGCGGCCGGAACGAGGGCCTTCTCGCTCTGCAGCCCGTCCCGGCTCCCGACCTCGCAGATGGTCACGCGCGATGGAAGCGTCATGCCCGGCCTCCGCTCCGAAAAGATCGCCGCCAAGCCCGACGGGCATCTTACGACGCGCGGGGGAGCGGGGGAAGAGGGGATGGGGGGTATCCGATTGCAAATCCCCCAACCAATCGGTCTGTGTTCCCGTAGGGGCACGGCGCGCCGTGCCCCTACAGATCAACCCTTCTCGCCACCGCGCGCCGTGCCCCTACAGAGTGTATAATTGACAGCGTTCGCATGGGCGCCGCGTCCGGCAATTTCGCATAATCCACCCAGGGCCTTTTCATCTCATGTTGAGATGGCGGCGCCATGGGCTGCTTCGGCAAGACCTCAGTCTTGCCACTCAGAATGACAACCCGGCGCAAATCGTTTTCTTATTCTCTTGACGGCCGGGGGGAGGGGCGATGGGTCTTTATGCGGACGTCTTCTTCCCCCGGGTCATGGATTGGATCATGAGCGGGCCCCACTTCCGGCGGGAGCGCGAGGCGGCCCTCGCCCCCGCCCACGGAGAAGTGCTCGAATTCGGCTTTGGCACCGGCCTGAACCTGCCGCACTATCCCGGGGCGGTGAAATCCCTGGCGGCGGTCGATCC
>JAZGDQ010000072.1:0-5101 GCA_036477985.1 bacterium | reverse complement strand
GTTCAGGGCGTCGGCCTCGGCCGGCAGGGTGAGGATGTCGTTGAAGCGCGCCAGCATGGCGGCCCGCAGGAACTCGGCGCCCTTGGCCTGGGCGGAGCTGGCCCCGGCGATGGTCCAGCTGGGCCTCGCCGCCAGGCTCGCCAGGAGGGCCTCGGCCTGCTCCGGCCCGGCCGCGCAGTTGATGACGGCGATCTCGGGGGCCTTCCCGTCCAGCCCCGAGCGGGCGTCGTCGATGTTGTCGGCGTAGACGACCTTGTCCCGCCCCGCCTGGGCCAGCAGATCGGGCAGGTCCTTGAGGCCGCCGCTTCCGTCGTCGAGGACGAGGGTGAGTCCCGACCCGTCAGGGCTCATCGCAATCTCCCGGCGCCCTTGGGCGCCGCCGCTCCCGGCGTTCGCCCCACCATGAACCCGCTGCCGGGCAGCCGCAACTCGGCGGCGGCGCCCGAGCGGATGATCTGGGGGGTAACGAGGACGACGAGTTCGGACTTGTTCTCTCTGAAATCGCGGCTCTTGAAAAGCTCGCCCAGGATCGGAATATCGCCGATGAAGGGAATCTGGGCCATGATCCGGGTCCGGTCCTCCGAGAGGAGGCCGGAGATGGCCATGGTCTGGCCGTCGCGCAGCTCCACCTGGGTCTTCGTGTTGCTTTTCTTGAAGCCGGGAACGGTGATGCCGCTGATGATGATGGCGAGGGTGTCGTCCACCGAGCTGACCGAGGGCGCAATCTCCAGACCGATCATGTTGTTGCTCTTCACCGTGGGGGTGAACTCGAGCTCGATCCCGAAGGGGCGGTAGGTGATGGCGATCCCGTCCTCGCTCGGGACGGGGATGGGCACCTCGCCCCCGACCAGGAAACTCGCCTTCTTGCCGCTCACCACGCGAAGGTGGGGCTCGGCGAGGGTGCGGATGAAGCCCTTCTGCTGGAGGAGCCGCAGGAAGATGGAGCTGGAGCGGGAGGAGGTCGCCGAGGATCGGGACGTGGAGAAGAACAGGGACATGATGCTGGAGAAGGTGACAGCGATTCCCTCCGTCGTTCCTCCCACGGGGGCGAAGCCCGGCGCGCCCGGAAAGAGGAAGCCCTGGGTGGTCCGGGTTCCGCGCGTGCGGCTCTGAAAGAGGCCCAGGCCCACCTGAAGAGCGCCCGAGCGGGAGATCTCGGCGAAGTGCACCTTGAGCAGCACCTGCGGCGAATTCTCAATCTGGATGTTGTCCACCACCTTCTTGGACGTGAAGAGCGCGCCTATTCCCAGGGCGACTTTTTTCGCGGCCTCGCTTTTCACCGAGCCCGAGATGACAAGGCCCTCTCCGGCGGACACGATTTTGAGCTTGGAGTCGGGCAATACCTGGGCGAGCCGCTCGCGCGCCTCCCGGATCGTCTTCTTGTCGGTCGTCACCTGGATGTCGTAGGCGAAGACATTCCCCTTCTCGTCCAGGACGATGATGCTCGCCTCCCCCTCGCCCTTGGCGAAGAGCACCATTTCGGTCGGGCTCGCCGCCAGCGCGTCCACCACCTTGGGATCGGAGACGGTGATTCGCTTCAAGGGGTTGGAGAACTTGAGGATCTTGCTTTTCCCGCGGGCGAGCTTCAAGCGGCGCGAGGGAAGGGCCTCGCCCTCGGGCGCGGAGGCCTTGGCCGCGGCGAAGGCCGACCCGGGGATGAGCGCCCCCCCCGCCGGGAGAAGGGCCAAGATGAGAGCCAGTGAGAGCCGCTTCACGATTTGCGTCCGCCTCTCTTCGGAAAGCTAAAATTCCGTAGTTGTCTTCTCGCCCCCGCGAATGATTTCCACGACGTGCGGGGGCGGCTTTTTCTTCTTCACCGCCTTGACCTTCTTCTTCACCGCCTTGCCTTTCTTCTTCACCGTCTTCTTCTTTTCGTCCTTCGCCTTCGCCGGCTTCTTGATCTGGGCGAGGTCGCTCACGAAAAGGGCCTTGGCGGGAGCCAGTTTCTTGTCCCGCGGGTTCCGCATGGAGAGCCAGATGGAGCCCGCGTTGTTGACCATGGCCATCTTGTCGCTCTGGGCGGGCGTCAGGAGGAGGGTGACGACGCTGGTTGAAATCCGCCCCTTCTTCTTCTTGCCGACATCCTTCTCTCCGCCCGCGGCGAGGACCTCCACGTTCTGGAGGACGGTTTTCGTCACCGAGACCTTCTTGCCGGCCTCCTTCGGGCCCGCTTCGACGTCGAAGGTGGCGTGCACGTCCACCCGGCTGCCGGGGAGCAGGAAGCCCGACACGCCCGTCACCTCAGTCACCCGAATCGTGAAGGCGCGGCGCCCCAGGGGGATCAGAGTCGAGAGCCCCACGACGCTGTCGGGGGGGGCGAGCTTGGCGAGCAGGAGGGGCTCCCCGGCCACCAAGTCGGAGATGATGATGCGCCCCTCGGCCTGTTTCAGGTTCCGGATGAGCTGGGGGGTGGCCAGACGCTCGGGCCATTCCTTGAGGGTGATGTCCTTCTTGGCCAGTTTCAGCCCCCGGCTGAGCTTGCGCGCCATCACCACCACCTTGATGGTCTTCTCCTTGGTGACCTTTGGCTCGGGAGGCCCGGCGGACTGGCGCATCACGAGGGCCCCCGCGGCGAGGCCCATCCCCAGGGCGAGAAGGAGTCCGAACATCAATCCGCGGCGACGCACGCTGTCCTCCACATTGGCTCAGCCCCCGCGCGGCCGGCCGCTTCGTCCGCGAGATCGGACCGCGCGGATCGGCTCGCCGAGAGGAAAAGGGGCGCCGGCGGACGCACCCCCCCCTCTCCGCCCGGCCCCTTGGGCGCGCCGCCCGGGCCGGGGCGGGGAAAATACTCTTCCTGCTTGAAATTTAACATATTTCCCCCCCCCTCCCCAATAAAGAGGAGGGCTGGCGGGAGGAATTCCTTCCCCCCGCGGCGGGGCGGGGAGGGAATCGCCCGGAATATGGGGAATGCGGCTCCCCGCCTCCTCGGCCGGCGAAGGGGGAGCTCACTCCCGGTGCGGGAGCGGGCGGGGCGGGTCGTCAGAGGAAGAAGGAGATCAGCGCGCCCACGGCCAGGGGAGGGCCGTAAGGAAGGGAAGCCTTCCGGTCGCCCCGGGCCAGGAGCCATCCGATCGCCCAGATTCCGCCGAGGATCGCGCCCCACAGAACCGCCCGAACCGCGCCCATTGGGCCGAGCAGCGCGCCGGCCGCCGCCAGCAGCTTCATGTCTCCCCCCCCGACGTAGCCGAGGGCCACGGCGGGAAGGAGGAAAACTCCGCCCACCGCCAGACCGGCCAACGCCCAGCCTCCTCCGGAGAGTCCGTCTCCGGCGAGGGCCAGGGCCACGCCGAGCAGGGCGGCCGTGAGGGTGAGCCCGTCCGGTATCCGGCGGGAGCGTATATCGGTGAACGAGGCGCCCGCGGCCAGCGCGAGCAGCACCCCGGCCTTTGCGACGCCGATTGCCGAGGATGCCTCCAGCTTCTTTCCCTCCCGGGCGGCCGCGCCCGGCCCCGAAGCGAGGAGCGGGATGAGGCCCGGGCGCATGCGCCGCCGCGGGCCGTCCCATCCTCTTTCGACTCCAGGGGCGCCGAGGCGCCGCACGCCGCGATTTTCCCGGCGAACCTCCGCCGCCCCCTCCCGTCCGGGAGAGAGCGGCCCCCCGCCTTGGGAAAATTACAACGACGAGGTGATGCTGTTGATCGTATTGTTGAGCCCGGTGCCGAGCGCCGTGAGGCCGACGACCAGCACGATGGCGACTAGGGCGATGATCAGCGCGTACTCGACCATGCTCTGGCCTTCCTCGTCACCCATGAAGCTCTTCAGGCACATCCACATATCTTGCACCTCCTTTGAATGGTGAACCGTGGGCGCGGGAAAAGGATTTTCCGCGCCTCAACCTCGAAGCGCCCGTCGGGCGGAGGACTCGCAGCCCCGACTCTGACGGTGCGCAGGCGCTTCGGCGAACGATCTCCGGACGCCGCGTCCGGCGCGCCTCCTCTTTCTATAGCGAGGAAGTGATGCTGTTGATGGTGTTGTTGAGCCCGGTGCCGAGCGCCGTGAGGCCGACGACCAGCACAATGGCGACGAGAGCGATGATCAGTGCGTACTCGACCATGCTCTGTCCTTCCTCGCCCCGGAATCTAGACATCCATACATCCAACATTCTTCTCTCCTCCTATCAGAAGGACGCCGGGCGCGCGAGACTTCGCGCTCACCCGAGGGGAATCGGCGCGTTTCGCGCCGCGAGAGCGATCCGGAAAGAAAGAGACGCCCATGGGGCGCCCGTCCCGCCCACTCCCGATCATACAGCTGCCGCTTCTCTGCCTGTCTATTTTTCCTCTCTCCCTATTTTCTCCTCCTTCTTTGTCCGGGGAGGCGACGCTCCTCGAAAACCCTAGCCTCCTCATCGCCATCATAGTATACGGCTTTCGATTTTTCTCGGCGATAATTCAAATCACAGAAAAAGGGTAAACATCGTCACAATTGCCCAAGGGCGCCCGAATGCTTTGCTATAGCGGCGCTTATCCTCTTAAATATTGCATTTTTTTCAGAAATTGACCACATGCTATATTCGCCTGTCCGACATTCCATTCTGAAATTGCGTTCCTGCCCCCGAGGGTGATTATGCAATTTTGGGACCGGCCCGCCGGAGGCGTTTTTTTTAGAGAATTTTCGCCCCGCGTTTTTTGGGGGCCGCGCCGCGTTTTGGCCGGGCAAGCGGGAGGAATTTCGGTCGTGCGAACGGGCGGGAAAAAACGAGGGCGAAGGGGAGGGGCCCCCTTTCGGGCCGGGGGCGAAGATCTCGCGCCATTTTGAGATCGGAGCGGGGATCTCCACCCAAGCCGTTGAAAAAATTATGGTTGATTTTTCGGGCTCCCTCCTCCCCGGGGGGAAGATATTTCCGCGCACTCGGGGGGGGGCGGTGCGTCAAATTCCCGGCAGTTCGGTAGTTGAAATAAACGCCCGCCCGCCGCCGGGCTCGCCGGCGCAAGGGCTGGGCGCCGGGCGCGCGATGGGGCGGCGCAGCGCGGCGATCGTTCGGCGCAACCGTTTCCGTTTCGCCCGCCGCTCAGCTCTTGGCTTTCTTTTTTCGCTCCGCCTTGAGGCCGAGCATCTTCGCCGGGTTGCGCTTGATCATGGTTTCGATCTCGGCCGGCTT
>JAZGDQ010000071.1:0-4989 GCA_036477985.1 bacterium | reverse complement strand
GCCCTTCATCGCCGTGGTCGAGGGCATCAAGGAGTTCAAAGAGGGCGACCGGCTCGGGATCGCACTCGACCCGGACCGCATCTGCCTCTTCGGGGAAGACGGCAAGCGCATCCGCTGAGCGCCCGCCGGCGCCCGCCGGCGACCCCCGCACGGCCCCGCGGCGGGGAATCCTCCCAGCCGCCTCCTTTACCCCCCACCGCTTTCCTTCTACAGGAGACAACCCATGGCGACGCAACGGCAGGGACAACGATGGGTGCTGGACGCCCTGGTGGCCACCGGCGGCTTCGACGTCCTCCACCCCGAAGTCCGCGGCATCTTCGAGGAGATCGGCTACTACCACTCCGACATCGACCGCGTCTTCGGCAAAGTCGGCTCCACCCTCCACTTCCCCCGCGCCTGGGGCGAGACGGCCCAGGAGATCGAGCGGAAGGCCATCTGGGCCGAGCGGAAGGGATTCTCTCTCGCCGCGCGCGACTACTACGCCCGCGCCATGCTCCTCTACGGCCGGGCCCAGTACAGCTATTTTCAGAACGACGTGCGCAAGCGCCGCTTCCAGCGCAAGGTGACGGCCTGCCACGCCAAGGTGGCCAAGTACACCAAGGAGGCCCGGATCCGCCGCGTCGAGATTCCCTTCGAGAAGGGAAAAAAGATTTTCGGGATCTTCTACACCCCCCCGGGGAAAGGCCCCTTCCCCTGCGTCGTCCTCGGGCCGGGGATGGACATGTTCAAGGAGGACTGGCACGCCGTCATCCTCCGCCACTACATCCCGCGCGGCTTCGCCGCCCTCGCGATGGACGGCCCCGGCCAGGGCGAGACCCTCACCTTCGGCTGCAAGGTGGACGCGACCAACTACGAGCGGGCCGGGAGCAAGTTCATCGACTGGCTCGTCAAGCGCCGCGAGGTGAGCGCCCGGCGCATCGTCCACTTCGGCGTCTCGATGGGCAGCTACTGGGGGGCGCGCATGTGCGCCCACGACCGGCGCATCCGCGCGAGCGCCACGGCCATGGGCAACACGGGCTACGATCTGAACATCATCTTCAACGTGGCCCAGCCGAATTTTAAGGCGAACTACATGAACATGGCCGGCTACACGGACGAGAAAAAATTCGACGAGGAGCTGTTCCCCCAGCTCAACCTGCGCGAGACGCTGCCCAAGATAAAGTGCCCGTGCCTGTGGATGCACGGGGAGTTCGACGAGCTGACCCCCCTCGATCACGTCCTCAAGAACTGGGAGAACATCCCCAAGCCGCGCGAGATCTGGGTGTTCGGGAACGAGTACCATCCCCTCGGCGGGGTGGGGCAGGACTTCCTCTCCCTCGGCGCGGACTGGCTCGTGGCCGCCCTCGCCGGGAAGATCGGCCGGAACCACAACCGGCAGGTCTACTTCGAGAAGGACGGGCGGATCATCGAGGGCGACGCGCGCCCGCCCTGGTGGGACAGCCGGCGCGTCCTGCGGGGCTGAGTCCCGCGAGGCAGAGAGGATGCACCCTTCCCTCGAGGCGGGCCTCGCCGCCATCCGGGAGGACCGGGGGCAAGGGGCGGCCCAGCTCGCCCGCCGGGGCGTCGGCCTCCTGGCCGAGGCCTGCGCCCTCGCGGAGGAATCCGCCCTCGCGGAGGGAGCCGCCCTCGCGGAGGAAGCCGCCGGCGCGGCGCTCCTGGCCGAGGCGGCCGCCCTCGTTCGCGAACTGCGTGCGGTCCGCCCCTCCATGGCCGCCGTGGGGAACTGGGCGCTCGCCTTCTATCTGGATCTCCGCGAGCGGCTCGGCCGGCCCGGGGGCGCCGCCCCCGCCGCAGCCGGAGCGGAGATCGCCGCCGCCCTCCTGCGGCGGGGGGAGGAGATGCGCGCCGGGCTCATCGAGGCGGCGCGGCCCCTCCTCGCCGATGCGGACTCCCTCCTCACCCTGAGCCGCTCCTCCACCGTCGAGGAGATCCTCCTGCGGGCGGCGCCCCCCTCCCTGCGCGTCGTCGTGGCCGAGTCCCGGCCCCTCCTGGAGGGGCGGAAGCTGGCCGAATCCCTCATCCGGGCGGGCCGGGAGGTGCGGTGCATCACCGACGCCCAGGTCGGCCTCTTCATGCGCGAGTGCAGCCTCCTCCTCCTCGGCGCCGACACGATCTGCAGCGACCTGGCCGTCGTGAACAAGACGGGGAGCCTGCCCGCCGCCCTCGCCGCCCGGGAGGCCGGCGCCCCCTGCTTCGTCGCCGCCGACACCTTCAAGGTGAGCGGCTCGGCCGCCGAGGCGGACGTCGTCCTCGAGGAGGGGCCCGGCGCCGAGGTGTGGGAGGAGGAGGCCGGCCGGTGCGCGAACGTCTACTTCGAGACGGTGCCCGCCCGGCTCATCAGCTGCTTCATCACCGAAAAGGGCGCCCTCTCCCACGCCCGCCTCCGCGAGGAGGCGGCCCTGTGGCGAAGGCTGGAGGAGGCGTTCGCCGAATCTTTAGAAGAAGGATGATCGTCGAGAGAGGAAAGACCGGCCGCGGGAAGTTTCGGGGGGATTCGCCTCCCCTAGCGCCCCTTCACCGAGGCCCGCAGGAACTCGCGGTTCAGCTTGGCGATGTGGCTCACGCTGATCTCCTTGGGGCAGACCGCCTCGCACTCCGAATGGTTCGTGCAGTTGCCGAAGCCCTCGAGATCCATCTGGGCCACCATGTCCATCACGCGCGCGGCGCGCTCGGGGTGGCCCTGGGGCAGGTGGGCGAGGTGGGAGACCTTGGCCGCGACGAAGAGCATGGCCGAGCCGTTCGGGCAGGAGGCGACGCAGGCCCCGCAACCGATGCAGGCGGCGGCGTCCATGGCCGTCTCGGCGTCCTCGCGCGGGATGGGGACGGCGTTTCCGTCGGGCGCCCCCCCCGTGTTCGCCGAGATGTAGCCGCCCTTCTGGATGATCCGGTCGAAGGCGCTTCGGTCGACGATGAGGTCCTTGAGGACGGGGAAGGACCGGGCGCGCCAAGGCTCGATGGTGATCGTGTCGCCGTCCTTGAACTTGCGCATGTGGAGCTGGCAGACCGTGGTCCCCGACTCGGGCCCGTGGGCGATGCCGTTCACCATGAGGGAGCACATCCCGCAGATGCCCTCGCGGCAGTCCGAGTCGAAGGCGACGGGCTCGCCGCCCGATTCGATCAGCCCCTCGTTCAAAACGTCGAGCACATCGAGGAAGGACATGTCGGGGCTGACGCCGCGCGTCTCGTAGGTCTCGAACCTCCCTTTTTCCCCGGAGTTTCTCTGGCGCCACACGCGAAGGGTCAGGTCCATCACTTGTAGCTCCTCACGGAAAGATGGACCTCCTCGAACTCGAGGCTCTCCTTGGAGAGAGTCGGCTTCTTCCCCTCCCCGGCGTACCCCCAGGCGGCGACGTAGGCGTAATCCGCGTCGTTGCGCACCGCCTCGCCATCCTCGGTCTGGAACTCTTCGCGGAGGTGGCAGCCGCACGACTCCGCCCGATCGAGAGCGTCGTGGCACATCACCTCGGCGAACTCGAGGAAATCCGCCAGGCGACCGGCCTGCTCGAGCTGGGGGTTGAGCTCCGCGCTCCCGCCCGGGACGGCGGCGTTCCGCCAGAACTCCTCGCGCAGGTCGGGGATGAGGTCCAGCGCCTTCTTCAGGCCCGCCTCGTTGCGCGACATCCCGCAGTGCTCCCACAAGATATGACCCAGCTCGCGGTGAAGGGAGCGGAGCGTGCGCTTTCCGTTGATCGAAAGCAGCCTTTTGATGCGGTCCCCGACCTCGGCCTCGGCGCCCTTGAAGGCCGCGTCGCCGGCCGAGACGGCGCCGGGCGAGACGCTCGTAAGGTAGTTCCCGATGGTGTAGGGAATGACGAAGTAGCCGTCGGCGAGGCCCTGCATGAGGGCGCTGGCGCCGAGGCGGTTCGCGCCGTGGTCGGAGAAGTTCGCCTCCCCGAGCACGTAGAGGCCCGGGACGTTGCTCATCAGGTCGTAGTCCACCCAGAGGCCGCCCATGGTGTAGTGGATCGCCGGGTAGATCCGCATGGGCGCCTTGTAGGCGTTCTCGCCGGTGATCTTCTCGTACATGTGGAAGAGGTTTCCGTAGCGCGTGCGGACGCCCTCCTCCCCCAGGCGCCGGATGGCGTCGGCGAAGTCGAGGTAGACGCCCAGGCCCGACTCGCCCACGCCCCTGCCCTCGTCGCAGACCCGCTTGGCGGCGCGCGAGGAGACGTCCCGGGGCGCCAGGTTGCCGAAGCTCGGGTAGAGCCGCTCGAGGTAGTAGTCCCGCTCCTTCTCGGGAATCTGGTCGGGCGGCCGCTTGTCGCCCTCCCGCTTGGGCACCCAGATCCGCCCGTCGTTGCGGAGGGACTCGGACATGAGGGTGAGCTTGGACTGGTGGTCGCCCGCCACCGGAATGCAGGTGGGGTGAATCTGGGTGTAGCACGGGTTGGCGAAGAGCGCCCCCCGCTTGTAGGCCCGGAAGGAGGCGGTCACGTTGTTGCCCACCGCGTTCGTCGAAAGGTAGAAGACGGGACCGTAGCCCCCCGTTGCGAGGATCACGGCGTCGCCCGCGTGGCTTTCGATCTCCCCCGTCACCAGGTTCCGCGTGACGATTCCCTTGGCGTGGCCGTCGACCACGACCAGGTCCAGCATCTCGGTGCGCGGGTGCATTTTCACGGAGCCCGCGGCGATCTGGCGGCTCAGGGCCGCGTAGACGCCCAGGAGGAGCTGCTGGCCCGTCTGCCCGCGCGCATAGAAGGTGCGCGAGACCTGGGCGCCGCCGAAGGAGCGGTTGGCGAGCTGGCCGCCGTACTCGCGGGCGAAGGGAACCCCCATGGCGACGCACTGATCGATGATGGCGGCGCTCACCTGGGCGAGCCGGTGGACGTTCGCCTCGCGCGAGCGGAAGTCGCCGCCCTTGATGGTGTCGTAGAAAAGCCGCCAGACGCTGTCGCCGTCGCCCTGGTAGTTCTTGGCGGCGTTGATGCCCCCCTGGGCCGCGATGGAGTGCGCCCGGCGCGCGCTGTCCTGGTAGCAGAACGAGTCCAC
>JAZGDQ010000070.1:0-14578 GCA_036477985.1 bacterium | reverse complement strand
CACCAAGGCCGTCGGCTTGGCGAGCTCCTTCGGCCGCGGGACCGGGACGATGCCGGGATATTTCGCCGCAAACGCCAAAACCTTCTCGCTCGCGCTGGAGACGGCCACCCTGTCGGCCAGCTCGGATTTCACCACCTCATCGAGCGTATAGGAGATGAGCGGCTTCCCCCCGAAGTCGGTGAACGGGGCGCCGAGGGAAAGAGGCGGGTTCTCCACGACCGGGACGACGATGAGCACCTTCGGGGGCGAGACGTTTTTCTCCTCCACGAACCGGCGCTTGACCCGGCGGCGCGTATCCAGGAGGCGCTCCTGGTTCCGCGTGAGGCTCCCCTCGTGCTGGCGGTAGTAGAAGAGCGGAACGTTGACGTTGTAGGGGTTGTAGCGCTGGATGAACTTGAGCCAGAGGCCGTAGCCGTCCTGCCGGTTGAACTCCTCGTAGTAGCCGCCGATCTCCAGAAGATTCTCCTTGCGGATCATGGTGCACGCGCCGTGGGCCGGGAGGTCGAGCAGCTCGACTTCTTCTTTTATTTTCTTCCGGCGCACGATCTCGAAAATCTCCCCCTCCTCGTCGACGAGATAGTAGTCCGGATAGACCAGCCCCACGCCGGGCTTCGTGTCCAGCACGTTCGAGAGCACCAGCAGGATGTTCTCGTCCAAGTAGTCGTCCGCGTCCAGGCGCATGAGGTATTCGCCCGAAGCGAGACGGAGGGCGATGTTGTTGGTGACGTTGAGCCCCTTGTTCTCCTGTTCGATGATGCGGATCTGGGGATGTCCGCGGTATTGCTCGAGCAGCTCGGCGGTGTTGTCCGTCGAGCCGTCGTCGATGACGATGAGCTCCCAGTCGTCCATCGTCTGCCGCAGGACGGACTCGACGGCCTGGATGACGTAGCGGCCGTAATTGTGCGCCGGAATGTACACCGTGACTTTACAGGGCATCTCTCACACCGGTTCGGGAGAAAAGAAGAAAGTATTCCTCATTCGACGATATCGAGGGAGAGCGCCTCGTCGGCCCCGATGTCCCGCTTGGCGCGCTTCCCCACGACCTGGTCGATCATCCAGCCGGGCAGGCCGTCCGCCGGGCGCTTCATCCCGAGCATGGAGGAGTCGATGACCTCGCCCGAGCGGATGGGGCGCTCGGCCACGATGCTGCGCCGGGCGCTGCCGCGGGCGGCCTCCTCCACCTCGGCCACCTCGAGGCGGCCCTCTCCCAGGACCCTCTCGGCCAGGCGGATGTTGGCGACCATCGCCTTCAGATCCTCGGGCGTGACCGAGAAGAAGTGGCCCGAGCCCGTTTTCGAGCGGTCCAGGGTGTAGTGCTTTTCGATGGCGCTCGCTCCAAGGGCGGCGCCAAGAGCCGGGATGACCATGTTCGGGTCCGGCTCGGTGTGGTCCGAGAGGCCGATGATGATGTCCGGGTACCGATCCTTCAGGGCGCGGATGCGCAGGAGATCCGCGTTCTCGTCCGGGGTCGGGTAGCTCAGCATGCACGACATCAGGACGAGCTGGTGGTTCCCCGTCTCGAAGATGGTCGCGACGGCGCGATCGATCTCCTCGGTGTTGGCCCCCCCCACCGAAAGAATGACGGGCTTGCCGAAGCCGGCGACGCGGCGGAGGAGGCGGCTGTCCGGCAGGTCGCAGGAGGCGATCTTGAACAGGGGCATCCCCAAATCGTTCAGCATCGAGGCGTTTTCCGGGTCGAAGGGAGTCGAGAAGCCGATGATCCCCTTCTCGCGGGCATGGGCGAAGAGCGTCTCGTACTCGGCGGCGCCGAAACGGTCGAGCCGCCCGTAGTACTCGATCTGGGAGGTCTCCTTGCCCTCCCAGTAGAGCTTCGCCTCCCGGCGGGCGAGGCGCTCGGCCTTGTAGGTCTGGAATTTGATCGCGTCGGCGCCGGCCTCCGCCGCCAAGTCGATCATCTTCTTCGCCATATCCACATCGCACATGTGGTTGCAGGCGGCCTCGGCGATGATGAATGTAGGATGGCCCGGGCCGATCCGATGGCCTTCCACCGCGATCTCCCGGCTGAAGGGGGAGCGCTCGTGGTCGGCCAGGGCGAGGTCGGTCCGCGTGTGGATGTTCACGCAATCGTCCCGGTAGGCCGAGGGATAGATGGTGGGCCGCGCCCGCAGGGCCTTGACGCTCAGGAGGCGGAGGGCGCCGTTCCGCTTGCCGTGCCGGTCGACGGTGAAGAGATCGTCGATGTCGTTCGCGAGGGCGTAGTCGATCGAACCGTCCATGTCGCTCTTCCGGCCGGGATGGTCGGGCTGGACGCCGAGAATGTGGGTGATCCCTTCTTCCCCGATGGCGTTCAGCGCGTGGCAATAGACGTCGATGAGCGCGGTGTCGCCGGCGAGATCCGCCCCCCGGCGAACCACGCCGGCGCCGTTCTCCTCGGCCAGGGCGGCGATCGCGTCGGAGTCGGTCGACACGTACACCTTCTCGACCTGCCGGACGCTCCGGGCCTGCCGGATGGCGTGCACGACGAGAGGCGCGCCATCGACCTCCATCATGTTCTTTTGAGGAAGCCGGGTGGATCCCTCCTTGGCCGGAATGACGGCAACGATCATGTTCTCTTCTCCTCGAGAGAGGCCGACGGCCTCATCGTCCGATCCGATTCCCCCGCAAACGCTTCGGAAGCCGTGCGCTTCCCCGCCTCAACGGGCTCCGGCCCCGACGGCCCGAATCCGCGGAATGATCTCGCCCGCCTCCTTCAACACCATCACCCGAGACCCCGGGCCGGTCATCTCCATCGCGCGGTCGGCCGCCTCCTGAAGCGAGGGCGCCCAGAGGAACCCCATCCGCTCGGCCTCGGCTTCGCCGACATGGGCCGAGACGAGAATCCCCTTGACGCGCTTCGAGATGATCCTCCCGATGGCCACCAGGGTGTAGGCCAGCAGCTTCTGGGTGAACTCGCCCGCCTCCACCGCGCGGAAAAGCCCCTCGGGGTCGCGGAAGCCGTAGCGGGAGAAATCCGGGAACTGGGGGGAGACGCCCTCCGGGCAATCGGCGGGCAGGATGATCACCCCCCCGTCCCGGCACACGATGTCGGCCGAGCAGACGGCCTTGATGGCCTGCCGCAAATCGATGTCGGTCGGGAAGGCCTCGGCCACCACGACATCGGCCGCATCCTCCACCGCGACGCCGTAGACGTCGAGGCAGCGCTCGGTCCCCAGCCGGTGCGCCTCCTCGACGTCGCCGGCCACGAGGTCGAACACCTTCCCTTCCTCGCACATGATCGTGTTGACGATGAACCGCAGCCCCACCTGGCGGCAGACGCTCACGGCCGCCTCCCGGACCCGGTTGTCGAAGTTGGCCAGTATCTCGCCCATCCCGTAATCCAGGGCGGCCCAATGGGTCGCCTCGATGGTGGCCTCCCCGCAGACGCCGGGCATGATGCTCTTCCCCCCGCCGGAGAAGCCCGCCGTCGCGTGCGGGATGATGCTGCCGACCGCGATGAGGAAGTCGGTCTCCGTCACCAGGCGGTTGACCAGGACCTCGAAGCCGAGATCGCAGACGCCGAGGGAGGCGAGCTCCTTCGGATCGTCCCAGATATGGTTGGTCACGGGGTATTTGGGGGGAATGTCCTCTCCGAATTTTCGGGTGATCTCCTCGTCGGTCATGGCCCGGTGGGTCCCCAGACCGATGAGGAACCGGATCCCCTCCCGGGGAACGCCCGCCTCGGCGAGCTCCTCGATCAGCGGGGGGAGAACGCGGTGGAGCGGCGTCTGCCGGGTGATGTCGTCGGTGACGACGAGAACGTTGCGAGCCCCCCGGGCCATCTCCCGGAGCGGGGACGCGCCCACCGGATTGCGGATCCGCTCGCGCAAATCTTCGTCCCCGAGGCCCGGCCGAATCGAGTGGTTGGGTCCGTAGACGCCGACCAGACGCTCGCCGGGGATCTCGAGCTTCCCGAAAAGATCGCGCGTGAGGGATATCTCAGTCATTTCGACGGTTTGTCCCGGAGTGAGTCCGGCCCATGACGCTCATTTCGCCGGCGCGGCCGTTTCGGCCGGCGCGCCGTGGGCGATGAAGCCGAGGCAAAGATCCACCGTCCGCTCGAGCGAGCCGGAAAACGGATTGTCTCCGGATGCGGCCGACTGCGCCGAGTCCGCCATCGCGGCCCAGGCCGCCCGCGCGCCCTCCCCCAGCTCCGCGATGGCCCCCACCCTCCGGGCCGCCCAGTCCGGCATGGCGCCCTCCTGCCGGAAGGCTTCCACCTCGGGGATATCGAGCTCGACGCACGCCCCCCCCGCGAGCCGCGCCTCCACGAGGAAGAGGGAGCTCATCCCGGCGAACAGATCGAAGCGGAGGAGGACATCCTCCCCCCGGGGACCGGCCTCGAGCCGCACCCCTGCGGGAAGGGGCCCGAAGGCCCGCTCCTTGGGGTGGGGACGGTAGCCGATCGCGGCCTCCCCGGGCTTGAAGGCCTCCCGCAGCCGGTCCACGGCTTCCTCCAGGAGGGTCCTCCCGTTGCAAGGCAGAGCGAAGATGCTCATGAAATCGCCCTCGTCCGCCTGGGGCTGGGAGACCAGCAGAATCCGCGGCGCCGCCCCCGGAGGCGTGCGCTCCTCCCGCAGGCGGAAGACGCGCTCCAGCGCCGGGTGGCCGGCGATCCGCATCCTCCCCCGCTCGATTCCCGCGCGCTCCAGATTGCGGGCGCACAGCTCGTCGATCACCCCGATCAGATCCGGGCAATAAGCGGGCGCCCCGGAGGCGTCGAAAAACCGGTCCGCCCCCTTCCAGTGGTCGATGAGGCCGAGGGAGGGCGCCCCGGCGGCCCTCGCCGCCCGAATCAGGTCGCAGTTCGTCAGGTCCAGATGCGTCGAGCTCAGGCTGCATATCAGGCGGCCGAACCCTTCGGCCCGAAACCAGCTCTCGAGCTTTTCGGCCGGAACCGGGAGTTCGCCGAATATCTCCCCGAGGGGCCGGAAGGGGACCCCCTCGCGGGAGAAGCTTCCCTCCGAGAGTGGATGGGCCACGATGAGGAGCCCCCCCCCGGGCGCGGCGTCCGCCAGCCTCCTCGCGGCGGGGGCGAGAAGATTCCCCCCGCCCGGATCCTGGGAGAAAAGAAGAGTTCTAGGCGCCATTTCCGCCCGCCTTCTCCCGCGCGAGGAGCGCCGCCCGGTTCTCGTAGACCTTCTCCACCGCGCGGGCGAACTCCTCCACCACCTCGGGGGTGTTGGGAAACTTGCAGATGTCGGTCGTCAGCAGCTCGTTGAAATGCAGCTGCTCGGCCGTGGGGCAGATTCCCCGCGCGTAGCTCACCTCGCTCCCCTCGTTGAGCGAGCAGGTGAAGGGGCACCCCTCCCGCCCGTAGACGATGCGGCGCTGGTAGAGGGGCTCGAGGTAGATGGGGCGGACGTAGCCCGCGCCGATCGAGATCCCCTCGGCCTGCATCGCCTCGACGAACGTCTTCCGGGAGATTCCGATGCGCCCGGCGTCGTAGCGCATGGCGAACAGGTAGAAGACGTGGGTGCACTCCTCCTCCGTCCTGGGCGCGGTGAGGAAATCGAACTTCCGCAGGCGTTTGGCGAGGAGGTCCGCCAGATCGATTCGGCGGGTGTTCAGCGTATCGAGCTTTGCCAGCTGCGGAATCCCCACGGCCGCCTGGAGCTCGGTGAGGCGGTAGTTTCCGCCCAGCATGTTGGTGATGTCCTCGCGCCCGATGGGCCCGACGACCACCTCGCCGTGGTTCCGGTGGAGGCGCAGATGCGCGGCCGCCTCCTCGTCGTCGGTGAGCACCATCCCGCCTTCGCCCGTCTGGATGCCCTTGTGGTAGTTCAGGCTGAAGACGCTCATCTTCCCCAGCGTCCCGGCCAGGCGGTTGTGGAAGAAGGCGCCGGGGCTCTGGGCGTTGTCCTCGATGAGGACGAGATCGCGCCGGTCGGCGATCTCCTTCAGCTCGGCCAGCCGCGAGGGGTGGCCGAACAGGTTCACGGTGAGGATGGCTTTCGTCCGCGGGGTGATCCGCTCCTCCACCGAGGCCGGGTCGAGGCCGAAGGTCTCCTCCTCGATATCGGCGAACACCGGAAGGGCGTTCTGCATGAGGATGCAGCTCGCCGAGGCGCACATCGTCGTGGGGGTGGTGATCACCTCGTCGCCGGGCCCCACAAGGGCGGCGGCCACCACCCCGTGGAGGGCCGAGGTCGCCGAATTGAAGGAGACGGCGTAGGAGACGCCGAAGCGCTCGGCGAAGTCATCCTCCAGGCGGCGCACCTTGGGGCCGCCCAGGAACCGGTCGCCGGGGGTTCCCGAGAATCCCGAGAGGTGGCCGCTCCGCAGGACCTCCAGCACCTCCTTCTCCTCCGCCTCGTCGATCATGGTCGAGTGCGGCGGATAGGATTCTTTCCGGACGGGCTCGCCGCCCAGCAACGCGAGGGTTTGGCTCATGTCCCCTTCTCTTCACTCATGCCCGGCGCCCGGGGCCGGGGCGAATTTCCCGGGAGGATCTCCCCGCATATCTCGAGGGCGCGGATTCCGTCCTCGAGGGCGCACGCGGGCGCCCCCCCTCCCTCGATGCAGCCCACCAGCTCCTCGACGGCGCGAAGCGGGCAGTTCCGCCATTCGGTCTCGGCGGCGCCCCCCTCCAGCCGAAGGATCCGGAACCCGCGGCCGTGGGGCTCCTCCGCGGCGGGAAGCCGCAGGAGCTTCTCCCCCCGCTGGGCGACGATCAGGCGTCCCCGCTCGGTGAAGATGTCCACCTCGTGCAGCACGTAGCCGGGAGCCGGCACGTGGAGGAAGGTGGCGATCAATCCCTCCCCGAAGACCAGCTCGAAATCCGCGGCCGGATCGCCCTCGGGCCCCTCGAAGGCCCGCAGGAGGCGAATCTCTCCGGGCTCGCCGAAAAACCAGCGGAGGAGATCGATGAAGTGGGAGGCGTTCTCGGCGAGCCCCTTCACGTAGTGGACCGTGACGCGGAGGGGGCGGCCGTGCGCCCCCCGCCCGATCTCCTCCCTGAGCCCGGCCAGCGTCGGGTTCCACCGCCGGAAGTAGTTCACCGCCACGGGCCGCCCTTCGGCCAGGGCGGGCATCCGGCGCGCCGCCTCCGCCTCCCGGGCGATGGGCTTCTCGAGGAAGACGGCCCGGGCGCCCGCCGCGCAGGCCGCCCGGAAGGCCTCGAAGTGCTCCCCGGCGGGCAGGCAGAGGCTCACGATCTCGGGCCGCTCGCGCTCGAGCATCTCCCGGTAGTCGGCGTAGAGGCTCTCGACCCCCCAGCGCTTCCCGAAGGCGGCGAGGGCGCCGCCCGATACGTCGGCCGCCGCCGCGAGCTCCGTCCGCGGGCAGAGCCGGTAGGCGCCCGCGTGGGTGACCGTCCACTCCCCCCCGGGGGAGCGGTCATACCCGCCGGCGATTTTGCCGCAGCCGATGACGGCCGCCTTATACGTTTTCTCGCTGCCCAAGGAAGCGGCTCCGGAGGATCCGGCCTCCATCCGCGCGGCCGGGCCGCGTCCGCGGGGGCGCCGCCCGCGGGGGCGCCGCCCCTAATCCTTCCGCCACCGGGTCCGGACGAATTCCCGTATTTCGAGCTCCGCCGCGCAGGGCACCTTCGCCCCCTCGCCCAGGAGGGTCTCCGCCCGCCGGACGCGCGAGACCAGCTCGCCCAGCTCCTCCGGCGTGGCCGAGAGAAGGTGGTCGGTTCCGGGCAGCTCCTTCCCGAGCGTGAAGTGCTTCTCCACCACGGTGGCGCCCAGCCCCACGGCCATCACGCAGGCGTCCAGCCCCATCGTGTGGTCGCTGTAGCCGATCTCGCACTCGGGGAAGGCCTCCTTCATGACCGGGATGGCGCGCAGGTTCGCGTTCGCGTCCTCCGCCGGGTACTGGGTCACGCAGTGCATCACCGTCACCGAGGGGATCTTCCCCATCTGGGCGACCGACTCCCGGATCTCCTCGATCGAGCCCATCCCGGTGGAGAGGAGCACCTCGTCCACCCGGCCGTTGAGGTAGCCCAGAAGGCGGTGGTTCGTCATCTCCGAGGAGGCCACCTTGATGGACCGCAGCCCCAGCTCCTCGACGAGGAACCGCGCGCGCTCGATGGTGAAGGGCGCGCTGAGAAAGCGGATCCCCTTCTCCTTCGCGAAATCCCGCAGGCGGAAGTGAAGGTCGTCCGTCAGCTCCACCTTGGTGAACCACTCCCGCTCCGGGTCGGTCTCGGGAACGTCCTCGCCCTTGTAGGACTGGAATTTCACGACGTCGGCCCCGGCGGCGGCGGCCTCCTCCACCATCTTCATCGCGATGTCCGCATCCGCCAGGTGGTTCTCGCCCACCTCGGCGATGATGGTCGTCCGCTTTTCCATCACTCCCTTCCCGCCGCTTCGCCGGCCAAAGAGGCCGGAGACCAGCCGTGCTTCGCGAGCGCGTCCCTGCCCCACAGGTCGGCCAGCTCGGCCCAGCCCGCTTCAACGCGCCCCCGCTCCCCGGTCATGCCCCCCGTGCGGCGGGTGTAGACGTACAAGGGGCGCGGCACGTAGTGCGCCGGCCCCCCGGCCTTCTCCAGATATCGCAGGAAGAGATCGTACTCTTCCCAGAACAGGGGCCGGTAGCCGCCCGCCTCGGCGATCAGGGCCTTGCGCATCAGCACGCCGCAGGCGATGAGGCGAAACACGTTGAAGGGCCCGACCTCGACCCGCACCCGCTCCCCCGACTCCTCGTCCACCTCCGTCCGATCGCTGTAGACCCAGTCGGCCTCGCCCGATTCGAGGAAGGGGCACATGGCCGAGAGGGCCTCCGGGTCCAGCTCATCGTCGTCGTCCAGGCGCAGGATGTACTCCCCCCGCGCCGCCTCCAGGCCCGCGTTGCAGGCGCCGGCCAAGCCGCGGTTCGCGCCCAGCCGGAGGAGGCGCACCCGCGGGTCCTCCCGCGAAAAGCGCTCGGCCGCCGCCGCCGTCCCGTCCGCCGAGCCGTCGTCCACGACCAGCACCTCGAAGGCGCGCCCGCCCGTCTCCTGGGCCGCGGCGCTCCGGAGGGCGGTCTCCAGGGTGGCCTCCCCGTTGTAGGTGCAAAGAAGAATCGTGGCCCGGCAGCCGCCGCCCGTCATCGCTCCCCGTCCCTCGAGCGGCGCGCCGCGCCGGCCCTCACTTTCCCCCCGCCTCCCAGTCCCGGCGGAGGAGGCCGAAGCGCAGCTCGTCCACGTAGCCGGACTTGCGGAAGTAGCTCTCGCGGAGGGTCCCCTCGAGGACGAAGCCGTTCTTCTCGAAGCCGCGCCGCGAGCCCTCGTTCGAAGCCCACATTCCCGCCGTGATCTTGTGGAGGTTCAGCTTCTCGAAACCGTGCGCCACCATGAGCGAAATCGCCTCGGTGGCGATTCCCTTTCCCCAATAGCGCGAGTCGCCGATGATGATGCTGATGTCCCCGCGCCGGTGAACCCAGTCGATCTTGTGAATCCCGATGATGCCGACGAGGTCGCCGGTCTCCTTCACGGCGATGCCGAGCTGGACGTCGTTCCGGCTCTTCGAGAGGGCGCGCAGCATCTCCTCCTGCGCCTCCGCGGAGTTGGGAAACGCGCCCTTGTTGATGTGCTCGGTCACCTCGGCCGAGTTGAACCAAGCGTGCCAGAGCGGAATGTCCTCCCGGGTGAGCGCCCGCAGAACCACGCGCTCTCCCTCGCGCAGGGGGGAAGGATTGGCCGGGCTCATCGGCGTCTTCCTCCGGGGGCTCCGGACCCGTCCTCTCCGGCGGCGATTTCCCGGTACCACGTCACGGTCCGGCGGATCCCCTCCTCGAAGGGGACGAGCACCTTGTAGCCGAGCATCCGCTCGGCCTTGGAGATGTCGGCGAGGGAGCGGCGGACGTCGCCCTTCCGGGAAGGGGCGTAGACGGGCTCGACCCCGTTCCCCCCGGCGAAGTCCCGGATGAGGCGGAACAGATCGTTCACCGAATGGTTCTCGCTGGTCGCCAGGTTGAACACCTCCCCCGCCACCCCCTCCGCCTCCAGGGCGAGGAGGTTCCCGGAGACGACGTTCTCCACGAAGGTGAAGTCGCGCGACTGCTCCCCGTCCCCGTAAATCGTGGACTTCTTCCTGGCGAGCATATGCCGCGTGAAGATGGGCACGACGGCGGCGTATTGGGAATTGGGGTCCTGCCGCGGACCGAACACGTTGAAATAGCGGAGGACCACCGTCTCCAGCCCGAAGAGGCGGTGGTAGAGGTTCACGTAGACCTCGGCGGCGCGCTTGGAGACCGCATAGGGGGAGAGCGGTTGGGGGCCGATGTCCTCGGTGCGGATCTCCCCGGGCGCGTCCCCGTAGATGGAGGAGGAGGAGGCGAAGACGAATCGGCGCACGCCCTCGTGGCGCGCGGCCTCCAGAAGGGTCAGGGTCCCCTTCACGTTCACCCGATCGGTGAGCGCCGGGTTCGCGATGGAGCGCGGGACGGAGGGAAGCGCCGCCTGATGGAGGATGGCGTCCACCCCCTTGACCGCGCGCGCGCACAGCTCGGGCGAGAGGATGCCCTCGGGCCCTTCGATCAGGTCGACCTCCTCCGCCGCCCCTTCGAGGTTCTCCTTCCGGCCGGTGGCCAAGTTCTCCAGCACCCGGACGCTGTAGCCTTCGGCGAGGAGGGCGCGGACGATGTTCGACCCGATGAAGCCGCACCCCCCGGTGACGAGCACCCGTTTCACAATCGCTCCATCTTTATCCGCCGCCGCCCGGTCTGTGCGGCGCCGAGGAAGGGTCCCATTCCCGGAGGCGGCCTTTTTCCCGAAGAGACTTGGCGAATGAAAACAGCGCCCGCTCGTTGTACTGCCGCGACACGATTTGGGCGCCGAACGGGAGACCGGAAGGGCTCTGGAAAAGGGGAAGGTTGACCGCCGGGGCGTGGCACAGGGTCCAGATCAGGCAGCAGTCCTTCTTGTCCCGGCCGTTGAGCCCCTTGGGCGCCTCCCCCGAAGTCGATAGGTTGAGAATGAAGTCGTAGTCTTCGAAAAATTCGTCGAGCCGCTCGCCCAACTCCCGCTGCCTCTTCAATCCGTCCCAGTAGGCCTCGGGAGAAATCTTCCGCCCCCGCTCCACCATTTCCAGGAAGACGGGGCTGATCTTCTCGTAGTGCTCCTCATACTCCTGATTGAAGTAGTAGGAGAGGGCCTTTGTGTAAACCACTTCGTGCAGATCGTGGACGCCGGCGAATTCATCCGGAAGCTCGGTCTCCTCGAGGCGCACGTCCGGATCGGCCGCCCAGTCCCCGGCGAGGGCGCCGATCGCCTCCCGGGCGTAGGGCTCGGCCTGGTCCCAGGCGGGCCCGCGGACGAAGGCCACGCGGAAGGGCCCGCGGAGCCGCTCGGGGGTCCATTGGTCGATGCCCTCGTGCACGTAGGGGTAGTTCGTCCCCCGGACGCGCCCGCATTCGAAGACGAGCTCCAGATCCTCGAGGCCGCGGGCGAAGAAGGTGACGTGGTCCAGGGTGTCGAGCGTCTTGAGGATGCCCGTGCGGGGAACGACGCCGAAGGTGGGCTTGAGGGCGTAGACCCCGCAGTAGCTGGCCGGCCGGATGGTCGAGCCGGCCGTCTGGGTGCCCAGAGCGAGGGGGACCACCCGGGCCGCCACCGCCGCCGCCGAGCCGCTCGAGGAAGTCCCGGGCGAATGATCCGGGCTGTAGGGGTTGACCGTGGGGCCGGGATGATGGACCGCGAATTCGGCCGTAACGGTTTTTCCGAACACCACCCCGCCCGCCAGGCGGAGGGCCGCCACCACCCGGGCGTCGTTTCCGGGCGTGAACCCCTCCCAGATCGGGCTGCCCATCCAGGTGGGAAGATGGGCGGTGTTGAAGACGTCCTTGACGCCGAAGGGCGCGCCCCAGAGGGGCTCATCGAAGCCGCCCGCGGCGATCTTGGCGTCGATCTCCCTCGCCTGACCCAACACCAGCTCCGGGTCGAAGTGGACCCAGGCGTGGAGGGAGGGCTCGAGGCGCTCCCGCCGGGCGATGCAGGCTTCGCATAGCTCGGCGACGCTCAGATCTCCCCGCCGGATAAGCTCGGCCGCCTCGGCGGCGGTGAGGTCGTACGGGTGGGTCTTCGTCGTGTTCACGGGATTATGGCGTCTTTCGCTCGCCGGGGCGGGGAACCTTGGGCAGCTCCTTCGCCTGGCCCTGCCGCTGGGATTCGAGGATGTCGAGGAACTCCTCCTCGGTGTAGCCCGTGATCTCGAGATAGTAGTCGAGGACTTCGGGCCGCTCGGCGTCGATTCGCTTCGCCAGCTTCAGCCCCTCCTCCCGGGACATGAGGCCGTTGCGCACGTCGATGCTCGCATGATCGGTGGCCCGGCCGAAGCCGCGCTTCACCCACTTGGAGTAGTCGTGGACGCCCGCCATGCGGCACTCCACGCTCTTGTAGCCCTTGTAGGTTCCCTCGACATGGTCCTCGCGCCATCCGTACTCCTTCTTGAGGAACTCCATCTGGCGCTCGCCGTCCCAGAAGATGTAGTCGCCCAGGTGAATCCCCCGGATGCTGTTCGCGGCGATCTCCTCCCGCGTGGGGAGCCGGAAGGGGAACAGGTCGCGATCGGTGAGCCCGATTTCCCCGTCCACCATTTTCGAGGCGTCCACCTTCATGGAGACCTTGAGGTAGTAGGTCTCGTCGAAGTCTATCTGATCCTCGTAGGTGGCCTTGCTCCCGAACTCGGCGGCCGACTCCCCCCAGATGAGGAGGGGGACCTTGTACTGGCTCGCCACCTTGAGGGGGTACGCCCCCACGCCCGCGTGGCAGTGCCAGCAGGCGTCCCCGATGACGCACAGGGATTTTCGCGCGATCTTGTTGATGAGCCCCCGGCTGGGGGTGAACATGACGTGGTCCACGTCGAAGACTTCCAGGCAGTTCTGGAGGTTCCACTTTCCGGTCTCGGTCCACCAATTGTGGCTGAAGGTGCAGGTGAGCGGCTTCACGCCGTACACGTTGCGCAGGACGTGGAGCTGGAAGTAGCTGTCCTTGCCGCCGCTGATGGGAACGAGGCAGTCGTAGTTGTCCCCGGCCTTCGCCTTCGTCTCCTCGAGAAGCTTGCGGAGCCGCTTCTCCCGCTCCACCCAGTTGATGTGCATCTTCATCTCGGAGCTGCGGCAGGCCTTGCAGATGCCGAGCTCGTCGAAGTCGATCCCCTCGGAGGTCTCCGGCAGGCAGCACCGCACGCAGTAGCGCAGCTCCTGGAAGGGCGCGTTCTCACTGGTGAGCATCGGTCAACACTCCTCGCTGGCGCTCGGCCGAATCCGCCCGGGGATCGCGAGTCACCTCTTCAGGATCTCGTCCACCCGGGACCACTCTTCCTTCTTCTTCGAGTCGCGCTCCCGGAACCAGTCGATGTAGCGGCGAACGCCTTCCTCGAAACTCGTCTTCGGCTCCCAGCCGAGCTCATCGAGCGCGCGCCGGCTGAGGATCTCCTTCCCGGCGAAATCGCCCGGGCGGCCCTCGACGTATTCGATCTTCACGTCGCCGAGTATCCCCTGGATCGTCTCGGCGATCTCGCGGATGGTGACCTTCCGGTCCCCGTCGAGGTTGTAGATCTTGTTCCGGGCGACGGACTGGAGGCCGAGGACGTTCCCCTCGGCCAGATCCTCCACGTAGACGAACTTGCGGAACTGGGAGCCGTCGCCCGCGATGGTGAGCGGCTCGCCGTTCAGCGCCTTGTTCACGAAGATGGGGATGACGGCGCCGTCCCGCGCCCGGGGCCCGTAGGGAATTCCGTAGCGGAAGATGGTGTACTCCACGCCGTAGAGCTCGGCGTAGGAGCGGCAATAGTTCTCCCCCGCCAGCTTCGTCGCGGTGTAGAGGTGGGTCGGCGGGGGAATGAGGGTGTCCTCGTCGAGGATGTCGCCCGCGGCGTCGCTGTAGACCCAGGTCGTGCTGCCGTAGATCACCCGCCGGACGCCGGCGCGCCGGGCGGCCTCGAGGACCGAAATCGTCCCGCGGGAATTGACGTTCTCCGAGTAGACGGGATCTTCGTACACGTCCTTCACGTCGGCCACCGCCGCGAGGTGGAAGACCGCGTGTATGCCGCTCATCGCCAGGCGAAGCGCCTCGATGTCGAGGATGCTCCCGAGGAAGTGGTCGCAGTCGGGCGCGTACGCCGAGCGGCGCTGGTCGAAGATGCGGACCTCGATCCCCCGCCGCTGCAGGTTGTCCACCAAGTGGGATCCGATGAATCCCGCCCCTCCCGTCACTAGACAGCGCATGGAAACCCCTCTTCTTTTCCGACCGGCCCCGGGGCCCGCCTTACATCGTCGAGAGCACTTCGGTGATGCCGCTGACGACGCGGCCCATTTCTTCCTCGCTCATTCCCTGGTAGAGGGGCAGGCAGACGTGGCGCCGGCAGATGTCCTCGGCCACCGGAAAGGCGCCGTCCCCGCCCATCCCCTCGAAGATCGGCTGCTTGTGGCAGGGCAGCTCGTACACCTCCCCGCTCAGGCCCACGTCCCACTCCTCGCGCAGGCGCTTCTTCAACACCGTGCGGTCCACCCCCTCCTCCAGGAGGGCGATGTATTTGTAGTAGCTCGAGCGGCAGCCCTCGGGAATCGCGAGGGGGGCAATGTCCGGAGCCGAGGCGAGCGCCCCGTCGTAGAAGCGGGCGATCCGGCCGCGCTCCTCGACGAAGGATTCGAG
>JAZGDQ010000007.1:0-4328 GCA_036477985.1 bacterium | reverse complement strand
CGGTGACGGTGGGCGCCTCCCCTCCCGCGCCGTAGCAGGCGGGCCCGGGAGCCGCCCCCGCCGAGCGGGGCCCCACGCGCAGCCTCCCCCCGTCCTCCCAGGCGATGGAGCCGCCGCCCGCGCCGATCGAGGCGACGTCCACCATGGGGACGTGGACGTGGTACTGGGTGAGGACGGTTTCGTCGGCGAGGTCCCAGCCCCCCTCCTGAACCAGGCCCACTTTGAAGGTGGTCCCCCCGACGTCGGTCGCGATCAGGTTCGGGCGCCCGATCTCCCCCGCCAGGCGCGCCGCCCCCACCACCCCGACCGCCGGGCCGCTCTCGATGGTGCGCACGGGCGCCACCCGGTCGGCGGGGGTGAGCCCACCGTTCGACTGGACGATGAGGGGGGGGCGCGCGAGGCCGGCCTCGGCGAGGCGGGCGCAAAGGCGCTCGAGGTAGCCTTCCATGGCGGGCGCCACGTAGGCGTTCAGCGCGGCGGTGGCCGTGCGCTCGTACTCGCCCAGCCGGCCCGACAACTCCGAGGAAAGGCTCACGGGAAGGCCGGGCGCCGCCTCGGCCGCGATCTCCTTGACCCGCCGCTCGTGGATGGGGTTGCGGAAGGACCAGAGCAGCCCCACGGCCAGCGCCTCCACCCCCTCCTCCTCGACGAGGCGGCGGATGTCCTCGCGCACCCCGTCCTCGTCGAGGGGAACCAGGACCTCGCCGCTCGAATCGATCCGCTCGGCGGCGCCGCGGATGCGGCGGCGGGGGACGATGGGCGCGGGCTTGTCGGTGCGCCGGTAATGGCGGCGCTCGGCGAGGGAGAGGCCCGCGACGCGGCCGATGCCGCGCATGATGAGGATTTGATCCTCGAACCCCCGGGTGGCGATGAGGCCGACGGAGGGGCCGGTGCGCGCCCAAAGGACGTTGCTCGTCACCGTGGTGGCGTGGGCGAGGAGGGCGGTCTGGGCGAGGAGGTCGGACAGGGGGAGGCCGAGCTCGCGCGCGGCCTCATCGAGCGCCTCCATCACCCCGGCGAGGTAATCCTCCGGCGTGGTGGGCGCCTTGGCGAGGACGGCCCTCCCCCCCTCGTGGGGCGCCACGGCGGCGTCGGTGAAGGTTCCCCCGATGTCGATTCCGATGCTGTACATGCGTCCTCGGCCAAGAGCGCGGGCGGCGGCCCTGGGTGGAGCCGCCGCGGAGAGGGATGGGGTCCGCTTTTCCGATGGCGGAAACCTACCACAGGGCGGCGGCGGGCGGGAATCGCCCAAGAGGGCGGGCGGGATTTTTCGGAGGGCGGGCGGGAATTGACGAAGGGCGGGGGGGATTTGACGCTGGGGGAGGGCGGTGGTAGCCCGTTTCCTCCGGCCGAGGGATCGGGAGGCGCGCGCGGCGCCCGTCCCTCGTCCGCCTCCGGGGAAGGGGGACTCATGGATCGGGATGAATTGCACCGCCTCACCCTCTGGGATCTTTCCCGGAACATCCGCTCGCGGGCGCTCTCCCCGGTCGAGGCGGCGGAGGGGTGCCTCGCGCGCATCGAGGAGGTGGGGCCGAAGCTGAACGCCTTCATCACCGTCTGCGCCGAGGACGCCCTCGCCGCCGCCCGCGCGGCCGAGGCGGAGATCGCCGCCGGGCGCTGGCGGGGCCCCCTCCACGGCGTCCCCTTCGCGGCGAAGGACATCTTCGACACCGCGGGGGTGCGCACCACCCAGGGCTCGAGCTTCTTCCGCGACAACGTGCCCGCCGAGGACGCGGCCTCCATCCGCCGCCTCAAGGAGGCCGGGGCGATCCTCATCGGCAAGGCCAACACGCACGAGTTCGCCGCGGGCTCGACCACCAAGAACCCGCACTGGGGGGCCTGCCGCAATCCCTGGGACCTGAGCCGGGTTCCGGGGGGATCGAGCGGGGGCTCGGGCGCGGCCGTGGCGGCCGCCCTGGTCCCCGCCGCCACCGGAACCGACACGGGGGGCTCGATCCGGGGACCGGCCGCGATGTGCGGCGTGGTGGGGCTGAAGCCCACCTACGGGCGGGTGAGCCTGAGCGGAATTTTTCCCAACGCACCGAGCTTGGACCACGCCGGCCCCCTGGCCCGCACGGCGCGCGACTGCGGCCTCCTCCTCCAGGGGATGGCGGGCCATGAGCCGGACGACCCCACCTCGGCCGATGTCCCGGTCCCCGACTTTTGCGCGGAGATCGAGGAGGGCGTGAGGGGGATGCGCCTCGGCCTTTGCCCGGACCTGGAGTTCATCGAGATCGACGGCGCCGTGCGGGGGGCGTTCGAGGAGGCGGTGGAGGTCCTGCGCGGGCTGGGGGCGCGGACGGAGACCCACCGGTTTCCGCTCGCCGCGAATCTTCAGGCGGCGCGCCAGGAGATCGCCGACGCCGAGTTGCGCGCGGTCCACCGGGAGCGCTTCGCCGCCCATCCGGAGGATTTCGGGGAGGACCTGCGGGAGCGCCTGGAGCGCGCGGGCGGGGCGACGCTGGACGGCTACATCCGGGCCCTGCGGGAGCGGGAGATCATCCGGCGCGCCATGGAGGATCTGTTCGCCGAGGCCGACGCGGTTCTCCTCCCCGGGTTCCCTTGCGCCGCCGCCCCGGTGGAGAGCACGGTCGCCACGGTGAACGGGAAGGAGAAGCCCTTCATGGGGCTCGGCAGGGCGCTGACCGGCCCCCACAACCTGACGGGCTTTCCCGCCCTCTCGGTCCCCACCGGCCTGAGCCCCGAGGGGCTCCCCCTCGCCATGCAGATCGTGGGGCCGCCGTGGGAGGAGGGGAGAATTCTCCGCATCGCCCACGCCTACGAGGAGGCCACACCCGAGATTCGCAGCCTGCGCCCGCCCATCGGGTAGGCGGTCGGGCGATTCCGTTCCCAAAGCGGGGGCATGCGCCCACCGTTTTTTGCCGTTGGACAGGGCGCCCGGAGCGGGCGCGGCGTTCAAAGGGAGGGAGACGATGGACTTCACGCTGACCGATGCGCAAATAGCGGTTCGGGACCTCGCCCGCGATTTCGTGAAGCGCGAGGTCGAGCCCGTCGCCGCCGAGCTCGACCGCCTCCCGGACTGGGAGGCGCGCATGCCCTGGGACCTCGTCGAGAAGGCCAGCGCCCTGGGGCTGCGCCAGCTTCCCTATCCGGAGGAATTCGGCGGGGGCGGGGCCGACGTCCTCACCTGCTGCATCGCGGGCGAGGAGCTCGCCGCCGGGGACCTCGGCTTCGCCGTCAACCTGGATCAGACCTGGAAGCTCGCCCATATCCTGGACAAGGTCGATCCCGCCGTGCGCGATCCGTGGATTCGGCGGCTTTGCGAGGAGCCGCGCTTTCTCACCGCCATCGCCATCACCGAGCCCGGCGCCGGGAGCGATCACCAGGGCTACTACGACGATCCCTCCGTCGCTCTCTACACCCGGGCCGAGAGGAAGAACGGCGGATGGGTGATCGACGGGATGAAGCACTACATCAGCAACGGGCCGGTGGCCTCCCTCTACGTCGTCGCCGCCCGCACCGACATGAGCAAGCCCCTGCGCGAGGGGATGTCTGGTTTTCTCGTGCCGCGCGAGGCGAAGGGGTTCTCCATCGGCGCGGTGCACGAAAAGATCGGCCAGCGCCTCTCGATGAACTCTGAGCTTCTGTTCGACGGCGTCGAGGCGCCGGACGAGCATCTCATCCTGGGCGAGGGGCGGATGTGGGAGATCCGCGGGCGGCTCCTCGCCTGCGGGAAGCCCGAGGCGGCGGCCAACTGCGTCGGGGTGGGGCGGGCCGCCTTCGAGAAGGCGCTGGCCCACGCCCGCGAGCGCGTCCAGGGGGGGCGGCCCATCGTGGAGCAGCAGGCGGTCGCCGGGATGCTGGCGGACATGGCCATCGGGCTGGAGACGGCGCGCACCATGGTGTGGCGGACGGCCTGGGCGGTGGATCACATGGAGCCCTACAACTTCACCCTGGGATGGAAGTGCAAGGTCTTCGCCTCCGAGGTCGCCTTCGAGTGCGCGCGCAAGGGAATGGAGATTTTCGGCGGCGCGGGCATCATGCAGGAGGCGCCGATGGAGAAATACCTGCGCGACGCGAGCACCTTTCTTCATTCCGACGGAACGAATCAGGTCCTTCGCCTGCGGACGGCGCGCGCCTACGCGGAGGGAAGGGCGACGGTGTTCTAGGCGGTCCGCCCCGGCCGACGCGCAATCTCCTGCTGGGGAAGCGCTTCCTCGGCAGCCTCTATCACGCGCAGGAGGTTGTACTGAACCCCGGTCAGCCCGAGGGAGCGGTAGAAGGGATCGGCCTCCTTGAACAGCCGCGCACCCGCACGCATCACGGCGTAGCAGGCCTCTTCATCGAGATTGAGACCCAGGCGGCCC
>JAZGDQ010000069.1:0-3863 GCA_036477985.1 bacterium | reverse complement strand
CATCCACACACCTCCCGCCGATATCCCTTGCGGCCTCCCCACGGGGGGGACCGCCGAACCCGCCTATCCTGTCACTTCCCTCCGGCCCGCTCAAGCCGCACCGAGCGAACTCGCCTGGGCGGCCCGCATCGCCAGGGATTCCGCCAGCGATACGTCGGCCACGTAGAGGACCCCGACCGGCCTTCGCCCCAGGACATCGCCGATCTCCTCCATCCGCATCGGCAGCGAAACCGCCCGGGCGGCCTCCTTCTTCACCTCGCCCAGGCTGCCGGCCGAGAGGTCGCGGGCCAGGAACCACCGCCCCTCCCTCCCCGCGCGCGCAGCGCGGAGGGCGGCGTCGCGCCCGGCGGCCAGGACCCCCTTGCGCGCGCCCGCCGAGAGGAGCCCTCTCATGCGCTCGCGCAAGAGGGCGGACAGGCGTGCGGTCAGCTCCTCCGCCCCGGGCGGGGTGACCCGGGCCCGAAGGACGTGCTCCAGCTTCTTCGCCCCCAGGGCCCCGCGGATGCACTCGGGCCGGAAGCAGCAATGGCCCCCCCGGCCGGGGAGGCGGCTGCCGAGCTCGGCCACCACCTCGCCGCCCGGTCCCGCCACCATCCGAAAGAGCGCCTCGGAGGGGAACTTCCCCCGGCAGGTCACGCACATCCTATCGGGCACCGCTCCCCCCCCTCCCCGAACCCCGGGGCCGGGCCGGGCGGCCCTGCCGCGCGCGCCCTAGCCGCTTTCCTCGGTCCGGCCCTCGTCGACCGCCTCGCCCTCGGCGGGAGGCGTCCCGGACTCCTCCCCCGCCTCCTCGGAGGCGCCGGCCTCTTCGGAGTCCCCGGCCCCGGCGGACGCTTCGTCCGCGGCGGGCGCCGCGGCTTTCGCCGCCACGGCGTCCTTCTCCTCATCCCCTGCGGCTTCCGCCCCCTCCTCCCCGGCGGGCTCATGGGCCGTGGCGGCGTCGATGAGGAGCTGGGCGCGCTTGGGACCGATTCCGGGCACCTCGCACAAATCCTCCACCGTCGAGGCGGCGATTGTGGCGATGGAGCCGAATCCGTTCTCCTCGAGGAGCTGGGCCATCTTCTCTCCCACGACGTCCAGCTCGGAGACGTCGGCGGCCGCCTCTTTCCCCTCCGCGCGCGCGCCCGAATCGGTGAAGGCCTGCTCGGCGATCATCCGCCGGTACTCGCCCTCCCCCTTCAGGTCGATCTTCCAGCCCAGCAGCTTGGCCGCCAGGCGCACGTTCTGCCCCCCCTTGCCGATGGCGAGGGAGAGCTGATCGTCGGGGACGAGGACCTCCATCCGCCCATCCTCTTCGTGGAGGGTGATGTGCTGAATCCGGGCCGGGCTCAGGGCGTTCGCCGCGTAGGTGCGCAGCTCGTCGCTCCAGGCGATGATGTCGATCTTCTCCCCGCGCAACTCCTGGACGATGGCCTGAACGCGGCTGCCCCGCGTGCCCACGCAGGCGCCCACCGGGTCGATGTCGCGGTCGTGGCTCACGACGGCCATCTTCGAGCGCCCGCTCGGCTCGCGGACGCAGGCCTTGATCTCGACCACCCCGTCGTAGAGCTCGGGCACTTCCATCTCGAAGAGGCGGATGAGGAGGCCCGGGTTCGTCCGGCTCAGGACGATCTGGGGCCCCTTCGTCACCTCGCGCACCTCGAGGATGAAGGCCCGCACGCGGTCGCCCCGCTTGTAGACCTCCCGGAAGATCTGCTCGCGGCGGGGGAGGATCGCCTCGGCGCGGCCGATGTCCACGTAGATGTTCCCGCGCTCGACCTGGGAGACCGAGCCGGTGATGAGCTCGCCCTGGCGGTCCTTGAACTCCTCGTAAATGTTGGAGCGCTCGGCCTCGCGCACCCGCTGGAGGATGACCTGCTTCGCCATCTGGGCAGCGATCCGGCCGAGCTTCTCGGTGTCGAGGTTGTAGCGGTAGAAGTCGCCCACGCGGATATCGGGCTCGCTCTCCTGCGCATCCTTCAGCGAGATCTCTGTCGTGGGGTTCTGGACGATGCGCACCACCTCGCGCGAGGCCGTCACGCGGATCTCCCCCGTCCCCTCGTCGAGCGTGACGTCGACGTTCTCGTCCAGGTCGTACTGCTTGCGGGCGGCGGAGGCGATGGCCTCCTTCAGGGCACCGTGGAGGATCTCCTTGGACACCCCCCGTTCACGCTCAAGCTGGGAGAGCACCGCCAGCAGCTCTTGACTCACCGATCCATCCCTCCATCTTCGGACGGCCCCGCCTCCGCCGGAGGGACTCCCCCTCCGTCGCGAATCGCGGTCCCCCAATCCACCTCCAAATTCGCCTTCCGGACCTCATCCAGCGGGAAGGTCCGCCCGGCGCCTTCGTCCGTGTCGACCGTCACGAGGCCGCCCTCGATTCCACGCAGGACGCCGGTGATCCGGCTCCGCCCGCCGTCCGCCCCCCGCAGCCGGACCCGCACCCGGCTGCCCCGGAAGCGGTGAAAATCGGCCGCCTTGCGGAGGGGGCGCTCCAGGCCGGGGCTGGAAACCTCCAGGACGTGCCGGGAGGTGATGACGTCCGCCTCCTCGAGGCGCTCGGCCAGCTCCCGGCTCAGGCGCTCGCAATCGGCGAGGCCCACCCCGCCCGGCTTATCGATGTAGATCCGAATCACCCGGCGCTTGCGCTCGGCGGCGTCCTCGACCTCGACGATCTCGAGCCCCAGGGCGGCGGCGACCGGCTCGGCCGCCGTCCACACCCGGGCCGCGACGTCCTGGGCGGCCACGCTCTCCCTCCCCGCCCTACCCGGGGGGGGAGGACGAAAAAAATGGACCTCCTGAGAAGGCCCACTCGAAGAGCGAACATCTTCATCTACAGTGTAGTGCGGGAGGGGCAAGAGTGCAAGCTGTATATGGGGAAATATACCGGCCCGACGGGGGCCGGGCGGGAGACGCCGGGGGGGGCGCGGAGGCGGGAGGAGACATCTTGCCGCCCGCGGATCGCCGTGATAGCATTGGATTATCGGTGTTCCGCCCGGCATCGGGGCTTATCCAGGGGACGCAATCATGGCCCAGCAAGCGAAGCAGCGGCGGGGGCTGGTCCGCGTCGACGATGTGCTCGAGATCAGCCACCGGCCGATCACCAAGGCGGAGTTCGAATCCCTCAGCCGAGACATCGAAAGCCGCTCGGCCCGCCAGGGAGTTTTCGAATCGGTCGAAGCGCTCCTCGAGACGGCCGGCCGCTCGGTGGATCCGAGTTCGCCCACCTGGCGAGCGATCACCCTGCTCGACAAAAAGCTGGACTTCATCATCTCTATCATCCAGGAGCAGTCGCGGATCAAGGACACCGAGTATGAGCGCGCCGAGGTGAACCTGAGCGGCTCGGGAATCCGCTTCGCCAGCCGCCAGCTTTACCGCAAGGGAGACCTTCTGTGGATCGGGTTCATGCTGCCCACCGTTCCCCCCACCCAGATGGAGGCCATCGGCGAGGTGTCGCGGATCGGGGCCTCGGTCCAGCGGCGCACCGAAACCCCCACCGTCACCCTCTCGGTCAACTTCGTCTCCATCAACGCCAAAGACAGCGAAGAAATTTTAAAGTACTGTTTCCAGCGCCAGCGCGAAATTCTGCGGCAGAAGAAGGCGCGGGAGGGCTGAACCGGCCCGCCTGAGCCGTCCGCGGGCAAGATCGCGCCCACCGGGGAAGGTGTCCGTCCGGTCGCGCGCCGGGCCGCCCTTCCCCTCGCCCCCATCGGCGCCGGATATGCGGAGCGGAGGGAAGAACCGGCCATGGCCGCGCTCACGCGCAAGAAAGCGCTCTGGATCTACGAGACCATGCTGCGGATCCGCCGCTTCGAGGAGCGCGCCATCGAGCTCTTCCAGGCGGGGGAGCTGCCCGGCTTCCTCCACGCCTACATCGGCGAGGA
>JAZGDQ010000068.1:0-10923 GCA_036477985.1 bacterium | reverse complement strand
TCCGTCAAAGGCGGGGCCGCGCCGGTCGACCATCATGTCCACGTGATTTCCCGCGGCAAGGGGTTGGCCGGCCTTTGCGGCCAGGAAGGCGACACGACTTCGACCGTCACCCAAAAACGCTTCACCTGGCGGCGCCCCATCCGCAAGCTCAAGACTTCGGTTTTGATGAGCGCTTCGGGAATTACGGATATCCATCAGGCGGATGAACAATACGCCGCCCGGCTTCTCGATCTGGCGGTCTATTTCCCGGGCCCCGGCCGCTTCCACCTCCTGGCGCTGGACGCTTATCTCGACGAAAACGGAACGGTCGATAAAGACAAGACGGACATGTACATCTCCAACGACTACGTTGTGGAGTTGTCGAAATGTCTGAACGGGCTGCTCGAAAAAAAGACGCGCGCGCTCCCGGAGCGCTTCAAAAAGGACAAGCGCTTCGCGCCGATGATCTCCGTCCACCCCTACCGGAAAGACGCCCTTCGCGAGCTGCGGAAGTTCAAGGGCGTCGCGAAATTCGTCAAATGGCTGCCCAGCGTCATGGGAATCAATCCGGCGGATGAAAGAATCGGCCCCTTTTTCGAAACCATGGCGGACCTCGGCATGGTCCTGCTGTCCCATACAGGCCAGGAAACCACCCTCAAGGCTCCCGACTGCGAGCAATGGCATTCCAATCCCCTGCTGCTGAAGCACGCCTTGGAAAAGGGCGTCACCGTCGTGATGGCGCATTCGGGGCGCGACGGCGACAACGACCCGCGGAAAACGAAAAAAAACGATTCGTGCGACTCCGGGGGCGAGAGAAAGCCGAACTTCGATCTCTTCTTGGAGATGATGGACGATCCCCGGTACATCGGCCGCTTGTTTGGCGAGATATCCGCCTTGACCATCAAAAACACGCTGGGCCATCTCCGGCGGATCATCGAGCGCGATTCGCTTCGCCACCGCATGGTTTACGGCAGCGATTACCCCCTTCCCGCGGCGAGTGCGCTCAATCCGACCGGCGCCATGACGGGCGAGGAGTTCGGATACATCACGGAGGCGGAAAAGCGGGCGCTGGATAAAATTTACGGGATCAATCCACTGCTGTTCGACTTCGTCCTCCAACGGACTATCCGCCTTCGAGACGGGCGGCGGATGCCCGAGGAATTTTTCCTCTCCCTCGAGCACAACTTGAAGCGCCTCAAAAAAGCGCCCGGCAGACGAAACTGAAGGGGACAAGAAAGAGGCTCGGCCCCTTTCACCGGAATCCCTCCCCGCCGGGCGCCTCCCCTCCGGGAGAAGAAGTCCCCTCCTCCGCCGCCGCCTTGTCCGGGATACGGGACTTTCCTATGATGAATCCGGCGCATCCAATGGCCGGGCCGGGTCCGGATGGCGGGTCCGGCCTCTTTCACGAGAAAACCACCCCCTGCCGGGCGCCGCGGGCCGCATCCGCCGCCGGAGCGAGAACGAATGGCCGAATGGGAAAAGCTCGAAGCCGACCTCCGCCGGGTCATCCAGGGGGAGGTGCGCTTCGACGCCCTCTCGCGCCGCCTCTACAGCACCGACGCCAGCATGTACCAGATCGAGCCGGTGGGGGTGGTCATCCCCCGTTCGGATGAGGACGTGCGGCGCACGATCGAAATCTCCGCCTCCCACGGCGCCCCCCTCCTCCCGCGCGGGGGCGGCACCAGCCTCATCGGCCAGACCGTGGGCAAGGCCGTCATCATCGACTTCTCCAAGTACATGAACCGCATCATCGAGCACGACGCCGAGGCGGGCTGGGCCCGGGTGCAGCCCGGGGTGGTGCAGGACCAGCTCAACGACCACCTCGCGCCCCACGGGCGCCTCTTCGGCCCCAACACCTCGACCAGCAACCGAGCCACCCTGGGGGGGATGATCGGGAACAACTCCTCGGGCTCGCGCTCCATCGTCTACGGCAAGACGGTGGACCACGTCATCGACACCTCGGGCTTCCTCGCCGACGGGGAGGCGTTCGCCTTCGGCCCCCTCGACGCGGACGCCCTCGAGCGCAAGCTCGCCGGGGGGGGCCGCTCCGGGGAGATCCACCGCAGCGTGCATCGCATCGTGGAGGAGAACCGCGAGGAGATCGCCCTGCGCTACCCGAAGATCATGCGGCGGGTGAGCGGCTACAACCTCGACGAGCTGGCCAAGGGGGGCGACTTCAACCTCGCCAAGCTCATGGTGGGCTCGGAGGGCACCCTCGGCATCGTGACCGAGGCGAGGGTCCACATCTCTCACCTGCCCAAGGCGCAGGCCATGCTCGTCGTCCACTTCGACAGCATCGAGAAGGCCCTCGCCTCCGGAAGCCGAATCCTGGAGCACGGCGTCTCCTCCCTCGAGATCATGGACCGCCTCATCCTCGACCTCGCCGAGCAGAACATCGAGGCGCGCCGCTGGATGAAGACCTTCATCCGCGGGCGGCCCGAGGCGTCCCTCTTCGTCGAATTCTTCGGGGAAACCCCCGAGGAGGCGCGGGAGAAGGTCGAGCGCCTCTCGGCCGACCTCGAGAGAGAGAGAATCGGTTACGCCCAGGTCCGCCTCTTCGACCCCGCCGATCAGGCCGCCGTCAACAACGTGCGCAAGGCCGGCCTGGGCTTCCTCCTCGGCAAGAAGGGGGACGCCAAGTCCATGGCCTTCATCGAGGACTGCGCGGTGGACCCCTCGCGCCTCGTCGACTACCACCGCCGCCTCACCGCCATCCTGAAGGCGCACGGCGCCACAGGCTCCTTCTACGGCCACGTCAGCGTGGGCCTCCTCCACATCCGCCCCATCCTCAACCTGAAGGATCCGATCGATGTGCGGAAGATGGACTCCATCTCCCGCCAGACGGCCGAGCTGGTGCACGAGTTCGAGGGCGCCATGAGCGGGGAGCACGGCGACGGCCTCGCACGCAGCCAGTGGGTCCCCAAGTTCTTCGGGCCCCGGCTCTACGAGGCCTTCCGCCGGGTGAAGCGCACCTTCGACCCCGACAACCTGATGAACCCGGGCAAGGTCGTCGAGGGCGTCCCCTTCACCCGGAACCTCCGCATCGGACCCCAGTACAGGCCCCGCCCCGTCGAGACCGTCCAGGACTTCTCGGCGGACGGCGGCTTCCTCCGCGCCATCGAGATGTGCAACGGCGTGGGCGCCTGCCGCAAGCGGGACGGAACCATGTGCCCCTCCTACCAGGTCACGATGGAGGAGGAGCACTCCACCCGCGGGCGAGCCAACGCATTGCGCGAGGTCATCGTGCAAGGGCTCCCGGGGGAGGAGCTCGCCAGCCCGCGCGTCTACGAGGCGCTGGACCTGTGCCTCGGGTGCAAGGGGTGCAAGGCCGAGTGCCCCTCGAGCGTGGACATGGCCAAGATCAAAGGGGAGGCGCTCCAGGCGCACTGGGACCGCCACGGGACGCCCGCCCGGGTGCGCCTCTTCGCGGGCCTCCCCCTCCTGAACCGCTTCAACGCGCGCATGGCGCCCCTCCTCTTCAACCGGATCGCGGGGAGCGGCGCTGCGCGCTGGCTCCTGGACCGCTTCCTGGGGGTGGATCGCAGGCGGAGCCTCCCCCCGCTGGCCTCGCCCACCTTCGAGGAATGGTTCCGCGCCCGCCCCGCCGCGGCGGGCGCCCCCCCGCGGGGGAAGGTGGTCTTCCTCAACGACACCTTCACGAACTTCCACCACCCGGAGGTGGGGAAGGCGGCGGTGCGCCTCCTGGAGGCGGCGGGCTTCGAGGTGGCGCTGGCCGGAATCCGCTGCTGCGGCCGCCCGCAGATCTCCCTCGGCCTCCTGCGCGAGGGGAAACGGATTGCCGAGGAGAACCTCCAAAGCCTCGCGCCCCACCTGGAGGCGGGAGCCACCGTCGTCGGGGTGGAGCCGAGCTGCCTCCTCACCTTCCGGGACGAGTACCCCGACCTCGCACCCGGGGAGGCGAGCCGGAAGCTGGCCGCCTCCTCCCTGCTCCTGGAGGAGTTCCTCCTGCGCCTAAAGGAGGAGGGGGATCTCGGCCTGCGGTTCCGCGAGCGCTCCGGGCGGCTCCTCTTCCACGGCCACTGCCACCAAAAGGCCCTGGTGGGCAGCCGCCCCTCCCTCGAGGCCCTGCGCCTCGTGCCCGGCCTGGAGGTGGAGGAGATCCCCTCGGGCTGCTGCGGCATGGCGGGCTCGTTCGGCTACGAGAAGGAGCACTACGACATCTCGATGGCCATCGGGGAGCTGAAGCTCTTCCCCGCCGTCCGCGCCGCCGGGGCGGAGGCGGGCATCGTGGCGAACGGGGTTTCCTGCCGCCAGCAGATCGCCCAGGGGACGGGCGTCCGGGCGCGCCACCTGGCCGAATACCTGGCCGACGCCCTGGAGGCGTAGCCCGCGGCCCCTCCCGCCGAAACTCCCGCCCCTCTCGCCTTGAAGCGGCGGGGCCCGGCCTCTATCCTGAACCCCATTCTCTCATCCCCTCGAAGCGCGCATCGGAGGACCGCACCCATGCCCAAAAAGGTGGAACGTCTTCATTGGCCCGACGCGCCGGACGTCTGGGCGCCCTTCGTCCCCGTCATCAAGGTCACCGGGGGGAGCCTCGTCTTCCTCGCCGGGATGACGGCGGCCAAAGCCTATCACTCCCACCCCCACCGGCCGGAGGAGTTCGACGACATGCCGACCGACATGGAGGGGCAGGCCCGGGAGATTTTCCGGAAGATGAAGATCAGCCTCGACACCGCGGGGGGCGCCCTCTCGGATGTCGTGGCGGTCACCCGGTTTCTCAAGGACGTGAACCAGCAGGACGCGCTCAACGCCGTCTGGGCGGAGAACTTCGGGGACCACCGGCCCACGACGACCACCGTCGAGGTGGTGCGCATGACGACCGACCCCCGCTGCCTCGTCGAGGTCACGGCGATCGCCGTGGTGGACTGAGCGGAAAAAAGGGGCGGCGGCGGGCGCCGCAGCCCCTTCGCGGCCCCGGGGAGACCCGGACCGCGCGAATCCTCCGGCCTACATGTTCTTGAAGGGCTTCTCCTCCTTGAGGCGCATGGCCGCCTCATGGACGATGCTGTGGTCCACGAGCTCGTCGATGGGGACCTTCTTGGCGACGTATCCCCTGTAGTCCACCCAATGGTCCTGCATGACCGAGAGGCCCTTCTTGTAGGGCTTCGCGTCCGGGTGGGTCCAGGACCAGTGGGGCTGAATGGCGTTCAGCATCTTCCGGCCCCGCTTGCCCTTGAACAGGGCGCCCTTGGTCGGGGGGGATCGATCCCCTACCGATCCCGGGCCTCGAACGCCCAACTCGCAAAATGCACATCCACCCAATCCTGCGCCTTCGTGACGACGATCCCCAGGATCGCCATCAGGAACAGCGTCGCAAAAACCTTCTCCGTCTCCAGGATGGCGCCCGACTCGACGAGAATGCGGCCCAGCCCCTCCTGGCCCGCGATCATCTCGGAGGCGACGGTGAGGATGATCGCCACCCCCATGCCCAGCCGGAAGCCCGCGAAGATGCTCGGGGTGGCGGCGTGCATCATCACATCGATCTGAATCTGCCGCTCGCTCGCCCCCAGGTCGCGGGCCGCCATGATGAGGCCCTCATCCACCTGGCGGATGCCGTTGAAGGTGTTGATGACGATGGGGAAGAACGCCGTCCCGCCGGCGATGATGATCTTGTAGGCCTCCCCCGACCCGAGCCAGATGAGCAGAAGCGGGATCAGGGTGATCTTGGGGAGGGGATAGAGGGCCGCGATGACCGGGTCGCAGACGTTGCGGAAGGTCCGGGACATTCCCATCCCCACCCCCACGCCCACGCCCAGGACGGCGGCCGAGGCGAACCCGATCAGAACGCGGCGCACCGTCACCACGGTGTGCCAGGGCAGGGTCCCGTCCCAGACCATGTCCCAGAACGTCTCGGCGATGAGGGAAACCGAGGGGAGGAAGATGATCTGAATATCGAAGAAGCGGACAACTCCCTCCCAGACGAGGAGGATCCCGACAATGGTCCCCACCTGGAGGATCCGCCCGAGGATCATCGCGCGGCGCGCGCGCGCAAGTCCTTCTTGTGAGACGTCCTGCCCGCGGTTTACGCCGGCCGGAGCCGTTTCGTCGCTCGCCGCATCCTCGGCGCTCATTGCATCGCCCTCTCGTTGATCATGGTCTTTTCCACCTCCTCTTTGATGAGGTGGTAGATCTCGTTGAACAGCCTGCCGAACTCGTGGGAGTTCACCTGCTCGAGCGAGCGGGGCCGTTCCAGGGGAATCTGCACGACCGCCTTGATCCGCCCCGGGCGCGCCGTCATGACGACCACCTCGTCCGCCAGGAGGATGGACTCGTCGATGGCGTGGGTGACGAAGATGATGGTTTTGCGCGTTTCGAGGTAGAGGCGCTGCACCTCCTCCTGCATGACGATCTTCGTCTGGGCGTCGAGCGCGCCGAACGGCTCGTCCATGAGGAGAACGTCGGGGTCCTTGATCAGCGCGCGCGCGAGGCCGACCCGCTGCTTCATCCCGCCCGAGAGCTGGCGCGGAAGCTTTGTCTCGAAGCCGCCCAGGCCGACCAGATCGACGAACTCCCGGGCGCGGCGGCGGCGCTCCTCCTTCTCCACGCCCTCCATCTTCAAGCCGAAGGCGATGTTGTCCAGGACATTGAGCCAGGGGAAAAGGTTGAAGTTCTGCCAGACCATGACCGAGTCCTCGCCCGGCGAGACGCGCCGGCCGCTCTCGGGGTCGGCGATCTCGATGCGCCCGCCCGAGAGCGGGGTGAGGCCGGCGATGTTCTGAAGAAGGGTGCTCTTGCCGCAGCCGGAGGGGCCCAGCAGACAGGTGAACGCCCGGGAGGCGAAGGTGTGGGAGACGGACTCCAGCGCCCGGGTCGGCTCCAGGGTTTCCTCCCCCCACACTTTCGATACGTCCCTGACCCGAACTTCCATCTTCCCTCCCGGCCTGCGCCCGCGCCTCAGGCTCCCTCCGCCCGCCCTGGCCAGTTGAACTTCGCCCTCTCCGCGATGCCGGCCTTCTCGGCGACGGCCCGGCCCCGCTCGGTGGCCTCGCGGATGACCTCCTCCACCCCCGTAAAGTTCGGGAACAGGCCCTCCCGGAGGACGGGAACCCCATTGATGAGAACGGTGTGGGCGTCGGCCCCGCGCGCGCAGCAGACGAAGTTCGCCACCGGGTTGTGCATCACCTGAAGGTGGGGGCCGCGCATGTCGAAGACGGCGACGTCGGCCGCCTTCCCCGGCTCCAGGGAGCCGATCTCGTCCTCCATCCCCAGCGCCCGCGCCCCGTTGACGGTCCCCATCTCCAGGACGCGCTCGGGAGACATCACCGTGGGGTCGAGGTGCTTGACGTTCTGGATGAACATGCACGCCTTCATCTGCTCCACCATGTCCACCGAGTAGTCGACGGCGGGGCCGTCCGAGCCGAGGGCGATGTTCACCCCCGCGCGGTAGAGGTTCACCCAGGGGCCCACCCCGCCCCCGCGCATCGACTCGCTCGTGGGGGTGTAGACGGCGTGGCAGCCCGCCTCCGTCATGTCGGCGATGTCGGTCCCGCTGAAGTGGATGCCGTGGATGAGGAGCCAGTGGGCGTCCAGCACGCCCAGGCTCTTGAGGTAGGCCACGTCCGTCCGCTTCGTGAGCCGCAGGTATTTCAGGAATCCCATGTCCATCGTCAGGCTCCCGCCCGACATGTGGGAGGTGATCCGCAGATCCCGCTCGCAGGCGAGGGCGTGGCCCGCGCGCACGAGCTCGTCCGAGCTTTTCCCCAGCTCGGTGTGGTGCGCGTTGCACTCCACCCCGAGGGCGATCCGGGTGAGCCCGCCGTTCCCGCCGTGGAACTCGTCCACCAGCCCCCCCACGAAGGCCTGCGCCTCCTCGGCGGTGTGGGGATGGTCCGGCATGTTGGGCGTCTTGCACTGGAAGAGCTTGGCGAACACCTGGCGGAGCCCCACCTCGGCCATGGGGCCGATGCAGGCCTCGAACTCCAGGTCCTGCTTGAAGCTCGTCGAGTGGTTGAGGCAGCAGGTGGCGCCGGTGCGGATCATCTCGAGCGCGGCCAGATAAGCCGAGACCCGGAGATCCTCAAGCGTCATGTGCTGGAGGCAGGGCTGGACGAAGCCGAACACCCAGGGCTCGAGCACCATCCCGTCGGCCAGCCCCTTGACGAGGTTCATCCAGGGATGCTGGTGAAGGTTGATGAGGCCGGGGATGACGATCATCCCCGAGGCGTCGAGGGTTTCGGCGTATTCCTTCTTCGGCGCATCCGGGGCCGGCCCCACGGCCTCGATCTTCCCGTCCGAGACGGCGACGAAGCCGCCCTCGAACACCTCGCGCTTGGGGTTCATCGTCACGACGTAGGCGTTGCGGACGAGGAAGCTCATGCCGGAGCCCCCTCCGCCAGCCCGGGCCAGTTGAGCGCCGCCCGCCCGATGACCCCGGTCTTTTCGGCGATGGCGCGGCCCCGCCGGGCGGCCTCGCCGATCACCCCCTCCACGTCGGGGCAGGCGAGGAGCCGCCCCTCGCGCAGGACGGGCCGCCCGTCGATGAGCACGGTGTGGGCGTCGGCCCCCCGGCCGCAGCAGACGAAGTTCGATATGGGCTTGTGGATCACCTGCAAGTGGGGGCCGCGCATGTCGAAGACGGCGACGTCGGCCCGCTTCCCCGGCTCCAGGGAGCCGATCTCGTCCTCCATCCTCAGCGCGCGCGCCGCGTTGACGGTGGCCATCTCCAGGGAGCGCTCGATGGGCATGACGGTGGGGTCGAGGTGCTTGACGTTCTGGAGGTAGGTGCAGACCTTCATCTGCTCCACCATGTCGACCGAGTAGTCCACCATGGGGCCGTCCGTCCCCAGGGCGGTGTTCACCCCGGCCCGGTGGAGGTTCACCCAGGGCCCCACCCCGCCGCCGCGGATGGATTCGCTCGTCGGGGTGTAGACGGCGTGGCAGCCCGACTCGCGCATGAGGGCGATGTCGGTGTCGTTGATGTGGATGCAGTGGATGAGGAGCCAGCGCTCGTCCAAGTGGCCGAGCTGCATGAGATACATCACGTCCGAGCGGCCGGTCTCGCGCAGGTATTTCAGGTAGCCCTGCTGGAGGGAGAAGGTGCCGCCCGCGATGTGGGCCGATATCTGCAGATCCCGCTCGCAGGCCAGGCGGTAGCCGGTCTCGATGAGCTCCTCCGAGCTCATCCCGGCGGCCACCCAGTGGGAGTTCGACTCGATGGCCAGCGCCATCCGCACCAGCCCCCCCCGCGCGCCGTGCCAGCGGCCGATCAAATCGCCGATGTAGGCCGCGGCCTCCGCCGCCGTGTGGGGGTGGTCGGGGTTCGCGGGCGTCCTGCACCGAAAATCCTTGGCGAAGACCTGCCGGAATCCCGCGTCGGCCATGGGCTCGATGGTGGCCGCCGTCTCCTCAGCCATGGTGGTCGTCACCGAGTGGTTGAGGCAGCAGGTCGTCCCCGTGCGGATCATCTCCAGGGCGGCCAGGGCGGCCGAGGCGCGCAGGTCCTCCGCCTTCAGCTCGCGGACGCAGGGCAGGAGGAAGTCGAAGATCCAGTCCTCCAGGAGCATCCCCCCGCAAAGGCCCTTGAAGAGGTTGTACCAGTGGTGCTGATGGAGGTTGATGAGGCCCGGGAGGACGATCATCCCCCCGGCGTCGAGGGTTTCGTCGAACTCCTCTCCCGGCAGGCCGGAGGCCGGCCCCACGGCCTCGATCTTCCCGTCCGAGACGGCGACGAAGCCGCCCTCGAACACCTCGCGCCCGGGGTTCATCGTCACCACGTAGCCGTTGCGGATCAGAAAGCGCATGGAGGTCATATCCCTCCCGGGAGAGAGGAGCGGTGCGCGGGCGCCCCGGCCCTGGCCGGAGGGGGGAGGAATCCGCTAGGGAGGGGCCGTAGCCGGCCGCCGTCCTTCTTTTGCGATTCGAGTTGGAGAATCCAAAGAAAGGAATGGTAGCAAATTCAGCGGGGGAGCAAAACCGGCGGGTTTCAAAGGAAATTCGACAAGCGGGCGGCTCCCGCGAACGCAACGGATCCGGGACGGCCGCGGAGGCGCGATGGGAGACGCCCCGGCGCCCCCTGCGCGCGAAATCGGCGAATTCGGCGGCGGCGGTTTGCGGGTCGGCTTTTGGGAGCAATGGATTTATAATAGGAAAAGAGGCGGAAATTTTTCAACCGGGCCGGCGCGGGGGGGCGCCGGCGGAAAGTCGAAATGGGAGACCGGACATGCGTCGAATGAAAGTGGCGGTTGCGGTGGTCGGGCTCGTTGCGCTGCTGGGGCTCGCGCGCAGCCCGGCCTCCGGGGAAGAGGCGCCCTGGACCGACGTGGGGATGGGGTTCAAGGTCCGCGATATCCAGGTCGGCCTTGGAAAGGTCCATTATTACGTTTTGGGGAAGGTGAAAAATGAGAGCGTCAAGAATTACGACATGGTCGTGCTCCACATTTCCTTCTTCGGCGAGAAAAGGAAGCTTCTCCAGGAGTTCGACATCACGATCAACTCCCTGGCCCGGGGGGCCACCGCGAAGTTCCGGAACAAGGTCTTTAAGAGCACCGGGAAATCCGTGAAGAGCTACAAGATACGCTTTACGATGGGATTCTGAGGCGCCCCCGGCCCCCGGACCTCGAAGACCGCCCAGGGCGGAGGAGGGACGCTGCGTGCGCTCCCTCCGCCGCCCGCCGGAAACGCGGCTTCTGCGGCGGTGAAACCTAATGGGCCAGGTGGGCCGGAATCTGCACCCCCTTCTCCTTCCAGTAGCGCTCGACGCCGGGGTGGAGCTTGATGTTGGCCGATGTGAAGGATTTGAATCCCGGGGCGAGCTTGTAAATATTCCCCATGGCCTTGTGGACCTTCTTGAGGAAGGTCTCGCCCTTCTTGGAAAGAATCCCCTTGACGACCTTGTAGACCACGTCCGCCGGAACGGTGTCGCGCACGGCGAAGAAGGCGGCGTGGCCGATAACCTTCACCGGCTTGTTCACGCCCTTGTAGAGT
>JAZGDQ010000067.1:0-2694 GCA_036477985.1 bacterium | reverse complement strand
CGGACGAAAGAGAGAGAGGAGCCCCCCGCGCGGTGCAGCCCCATCCCGAGGTCAAGACGGTTCCGGAGCTCCTCACGGCCTGGGCGGAGGCGGCGGGCGAGCGCACCTTCCTCATCCTCCCCGAGGACGAGGGCCGGGAGGTGAGCTTCGCCGCCTTCGATGAGGCCGTGGACGCCGCCGCCCGGGCGCTCTCGGCGCGCGGGGCGGGGCCGGGGACGCGGGTCTCCCTCCTCCTGGGCAACTCCCTCGAGATGGCGCTCCTCTTCCTGGGCGCCATGCGCGCGGGCGCCGTCGCCCATCCGATCAACGCTCATCTCGCCCCGGCCGAAATCGTCCAGGTTCTGGAGGACGCCGCCCCCGCCCTCGTCTGCGCCGATGAGGCGGGCGCCGCCAAGCTGGCCGAGATCGACGCGCTGCCCGCCCCCGCCTACCGGGCCGCGGGCGGACTGGATCTGGAGCTCATCGAGCTGGCCGGCGCGCGCGGCCCCGCCGCTGGGGCGGAGCCCTCGCCCGAGGGGGACGCCCTCCTCATCTACACCTCGGGCTCCACCGGCCGCCCCAAGGGGGTGCGCCTCACCCACGCGAACCTCCTCGCCGGGGCGCGCTTCGTCGCCGAGGCCCACCGCCTCACCCCGGAGGACCGCTCCCTCGTCATCCTCCCCCTCTACCACATCAACGGGGAGGTCATCGCCTTCCTCGCCCCCCTCCTGAGCGGGGGCTCGGTCGTCCTCCCCGGGCGCTTCCGGGCGGACCCCTTCTGGGGCTGGGCGCTGGATTGCGGCTGCACCTGGGTGAGCGCCGTGCCCACCATCCTCTCCATCCTCCTCCAGCGGGCCGAGGAGTCCCCCGGGGCCGCCGAGGGGCTTCCGGGGCGGATGCGCTTCGCCCGCTCGGCCTCGGCCCCCCTGCCGCACGCCGTCCACACCGCCTTCGAGGCGCGCTTCGGCCTCCCGGTGATCGAGACGATGGGGATCACCGAGGGGGCGGGGATGGTCTTCACGAATCCCCTCCCGCCGGGCGAGCGCAAGGTCGGCTCGGTGGGCCGGCCCTGGGGGTGCGAGGCGCGGGTCGTGGACGAGAAGGGCGCGCCCCTGCCCCCCGGCCAAGAGGGGGAGATCGAGGTCCGGGGCGAGAGCGTCACGCCGGGGTATTTTGGAAACCCAACCGCGACGGCGGAGGCGCTCGCGGGCGGCTGGCTGCGGACGGGCGACCTGGGCTACGCCGATGCGGAGGGCTACTACTTCATCACGGGCCGGAAGAAGGATCTCATCAACCGGGCGGGGGAGAAGATCTCCCCGCGCGAGGTGGACGAGGTGCTCTACCGCCACCCGGCCGTGCAGGACGCCGCCGCCCTGGGCGTCCCCCATCCCCTCTACGGGGAGGAGGTGAAGGCCTTCGTCGTCCTTCGGCCCGGGGCCGTGTGCGCCGAGGAGGAGATCCTCGCCTTCTGCCGCGAGCGGCTGGCCGAGTTCAAGTGCCCGAAGACGACCGCCTTCGTCCCCGAGATTCCCAAGGGCCCCTCGGGCAAGCTTTTGAGAAGAAAGCTGAAGGAGATGTACCTGGAGGAGGGGTAGGGGGCTTCCGCACGCGCGGCCGTCCGGTCCGGGGCTCCCCAGGAATATCGCATCCTCCTAATGTCTTTCCCTCTCATCCGTTCTTATTCCCCTCCAGCGAAAAAGGGGTTGTGAAGGAGGGCGGGGGAGCCTATCTATTTAAGAGGGATGAGTCCTTTTTCTGGCCCGAATCGGCCGGGCCGCATGGGAAGGAAAGCCGCGCGGAACTCCAAGGGAGGAAAGAAACCGATGGGCAAGAGGAAGAGAGGGAAGGATCGAGAGACCCAGCCGCCGCCCGCGCCCGCCCGGGGGAGGGCGCCGCGCCGCGCCATCCTGGCAGGGGGGGGATTGCTGCTCGCGATGGCGGCCATGATCTGGCTTCCCTCCTGGATATATTCGCCGGATCCCGTTCCGGGCGGACCCGGAGGGGACCTTCCCCGGATGGGGGAGTCGGGCCCCACCCTCTCGCCCGCCAGGTTCCGGGGCGCCGTCCGCCGCGCCTACCAGGTGGCGCGGGAGATCCCGGATCTTCTCGACAAGCTCTTTTGCTACTGCTACTGCGGCCGCACGTTCGGCCACAAGAGCCTTTTGAGCTGCTACGCCTCCACCCACGCCGCGGGGTGAGGGACCTGCCTGAATGAGGCGCTGGACGCGTCCAAGCTTCACAAGCAAGGCATGAGCCCGGCCCAGATCCGCGCCGCCATCGACCGAAAGTACGGGCGCGGCTGAGGCCGCCCCCGCCGCCGCTCCCGGCCGCCAATCTCCGCCCGCCCGCGATTTCGGGCTAATCCCCGGGCGCATCCGGCCGATACGAGAATTAGAGAAATACTTTTGGGGGGGGGATTGGTGCAGGTTCGCCCTGCTCCTCCCGATCCGGCTTCTGAGGATCCGGGGCGGGCGATCCCCGGAGTTTCGCGTCATGCAGCGCGGCGGGCGCATGCCGACGCATGCCGCCGCACGGCGCCCAGGGACCCCCCGGGGGGGCCGCCAACCATGAGAAAGATCCCAAAATGGTCTTCCCCAAGCGAATCCTGATCGTGGACGATGACCCGAAGACCCGGCTCGTGATGCGGTCCATGGTGGAGTCCTTGGGCCACGAGCCCGACGACGCCCAGGACGGCTTCGAGGCCCTGGCCAAGCT
>JAZGDQ010000066.1:0-4415 GCA_036477985.1 bacterium | reverse complement strand
TCCAGCTCGAGGGCCGGGTCCCGGTGAAGGTGGAGCCCCCCCTTCCTGTTCCGGAGGGGGCGGAGGTGGAGCGAGGCCCCTCCTACCTTCAGCGGCCCTAGGCGGGAGGCCCGCAGCCTGGGGTGGAGGCCTGCGGCCCGGCCGAGTGGCCAGCGGCATGGGCGAGCGGCCGGCGGACTTAACAGGAGGCGAAAGACGGGAATGGGAAAGACCTTCGAGGGATCGCTCGACGGGCGCGGCCTCCGCATCGGCCTCGTCGCGCCCCACTTCAACGACTTCATCGTGGAGCACCTCCTCCGGGGCGCCCTGCGGGGGCTCCGCCAGTGCGGGGTGGATGAGAAGGACGTCGACACCGTCCGCGTCCCGGGCGCCTTCGAGATGCCCCCCGCCGCGCGGCGGATGGCCGAAACGGGCGACTACGACGCCATCGTCTGCCTCGGCTGCGTCATCCGCGGGGCGACGAGCCATTACGACCTGGTCTGCGCCGAGGCGGCGAAGGGCGTCTCCCAGGTCTCCCTCCAGACGGGGGTGCCGACCATCTTCGCCGTCGTGACAACCGACACCATCGAGCAGGCCGTCGAGCGCGCGGGGACGAAGATGGGGAACAAGGGATATGAAGGCGCGCTGGCGGCGGTCGAGTCGGCCACCCTCCTCCGCACCCTCGGGAAGGGCGGAGGCGGGAGCGGCGCCCGCCGCCGCAAGCGGAGCTAGGGCCCGTGCCGGGAAGGCGGGCGGCGCGCGAGGTGGCCCTTCAGCTCCTCTACTACCTCGAGCGCGTGGGGGGGGAGGCGGAGGGCGAGCTCGACCGCTTCTGGCGCCTCTACCCCGTCGAGGAGGAGGCGCGGGACTTCGCCGAGACCCTCGTCCGCAAGACGCTCGAGCGCAAGGAAGAGCTCTCCCGCCTCGTCTCGGAGGCGAGCGAGCGCTGGTCCCTCGGGCGCATGGACTCCGTCTCCCGGTGCGTCTTGCTCATGGGGGCGTGCGAGATCTATTATTTCCCCGACGTTCCGCCCAAGGCGGCCATCGACGAAGCGGTGGAGCTGGCCAAGCGCTACGGACCCGCCCCCGCCTCCGGCTTTGTGAATGGAATCCTCGACCGCCTGCTTCGGGAAAGAACACCCGCCTGACGTGATACGGCTCCGGATCGTACCCACCCCGGTTGAGCGCACCTCGGCGTTTGTGGCCGTCTCCGGATTCGCCGAAGAGGAGATTCCCCTGCGCGGTCTGGCCGGAAGACTCGACTGGCTCCTGGGCGGGGAGGCGAGCCGCCTCATCCTGGAAGGGCGCCTTGACGGCTCCTGGCGCTCCCAGGCCCTCCTCGCCTCGCGCGGGCGCCTCGGCGCCCGCTACGTCCTCTTCGCGGGCCTGGGCAAGATCCGGGGCCTTCGCCTCTCGGTCCTGTCGGCCCGGATGGCCGACCTCCTCGGGCGGCTGGTGAGGACCTCGGCCCACAGCCTCGCGTTTCCGATCCTGCCGGCGGCGGGCGCGAGTGCGGGCTTCGGCGCCGTCGCCACCGAGATGCTGAACGGGGCCCTGCGCGGCCTCGCCGATTGCCCGATCGACGTGGACCTCGCCGTCTGCGAGCCCGACCCGCAGCGCTACGGCGAGCTCATTCGGGCGGCGGAGGGAGTCGTCTTCGGCTCGCGCGCGGAATGCGGAATATCGGCGGAGATCGCCCTGTGAGCCGGGCCATGCCAACAGTGCGCGCTTTCGGGGGGAGGGCCGGCGCGGCGCTTCTGATCGCGGGCCTCCTCGCCCTCTCCGGGTGCGGCTACGCCCTGGAGGGGACGCGCCGCACGGGCAGCCTGAAGGACGCCCGCTCCATCTCCATCCCCGCCTTCATTAACGAATCGGGCGAGCCGGGGCTCGACATCACCATCACCAACGCCGTGCGCTCGGGGTTCCTGACCGACGGGCGGCTGCGCGTGATCGAATCCTCCGCCGCCGACGTCGTCCTCGTGGCGACCATCCGGGAGTACCGCCTCGAGCCCATCGGGTTCAGCGGGACCGATCAGGTCCAGCGCTACCGCGTCTTCATCCGCACCTTCATCCTTGTGCGCGACACCGTGCGGGGGCTGGTCGTCCTGAATCAGGAAATCGAGTCCGACTCGGAGTTCGACATCACCACCTCGATCGCCGACAGCGATCAGAGGCGGGTCCTCGCCAACGCCACGGTCGCCTCCCTTTTCTCGAACGAGCTCATCAGCCTCGTCCTGGAAGGGTTCTAGCCGTGCCCCCGGCCCGAAGGAGAGGGAGAGGGGGAGGAGGAGGGGAGCTGGCCGCGGCCCTGGCCGCCATCCGGCGCGGGGAGGCCGCCCCCCTCTACTTCCTCCACGGGGAGGAGGCCTTCCTGCGCGACGAGTTCCTCCGCGCCCTCCGCGCGGCCGTCCTGGAAGAGGGAGGGGGGGATTTCAACCACGACCGCTTCGACTGGGCGCCGGGAAAGGCGCCCGACGTGGTCGCGGCGGCCCAGACCCTCCCCTTCATGTCCCCGCGGCGGCTCATCGAGGTGCGCGGGATCGAAAACGTGGGCGAGGAGGACGCCGCCCTCTTCTTCCCCCTCTTCGCGGACCTCCCGCCCACCTCGGTTCTCGTCCTCATCGCCGAGCGCGCCGACATGCGCAAGACCTTCTTCCGCCGCCTGCGCGAGGCGGGGCGCTCCGTCGCGCTCGATCCCCCCGGGGAGCGGGAGATTCCCGCCTGGCTCTGCGCCCAGGCCGAGGCCCTCGGCTTTTCCCTGCACGGGGAGGCGGCCGCCCTCCTCGTCGAGATGGTGGACCCCTCCCTCGGCCGCCTCCGCACCGAGCTGGAAAAGCTGGCCGCCTACGTGGGGACGGAGGGCGCCGCCGGGGTGGAGGAGGTGCGCGACCTCGTGGGGCGCTCCAAGGTGGAGGCGCTCTACCGGCTGAACGAGGCGCTGGCGGCGGGGTCGGCCTCGCGCGCCCTCGGGCTCGTCCACCAGCTCACCGAGTCCGAGCCGCCCCCCGTCCTCATCGGGCTGCTGCGCAACCAGGTGCGCCGGTGGACCATCGCCAAGGCGGCGGGCCGCAAGCGGATCCCCGCCCAGGAGCTGGCCGGAATCCTGCGGGTTCCGCCCTATTCGGTGAACCGGATTCTAAAGGAGGTGGAGCGGGTGAGCGGGCGCTTCCTGCGCGGGCTCTATGGAAGGCTGCTCGCCGCCGACCGGCGGATCAAGCGCGCGGGCAGCGACGGGGCGGCCCGCCAGGCGCTCGATCTCTTCGTCATGGAGGCGTGCCGCGCGCCCGACGGCTTCGGCCGAAGGAGGGGCTGAGCCCTGCAGGGGGCTGAGAGCCCGGAAGGGGCTGAGAGCCCGGAAGGGGCTGAGCCCTGCTGGGAGCTGAGCCCTGCTGGGAGCTGAGCCCTGCTGGGAGCTGAGCCCGGCAGGGGGCTGAGCTCCGCCAATGAGGCGGAGGGGGCTGCGCCGGACGGGAGCCTGATCCCCCGCAGGGGCTGAGCCCTACAGGGGCGGGGCCCCGTTATTCGGGCTCTACTTCGCGCCGCCCGAGGCGGCCTTGTGGACCTTCCGGGCGAGGCGGCCAGCCTTCCGGGAGGCCGTCTTGCGGTGGAGGACGCCCTTTTGGGCGGCGCGCGCCAGGAGGGACTGAGCGGCCCGAAGGTCCTCGGGGGCGACCTCGCCCGCCTCGATCGAGGTGAGCACCTTCTTGACCGCGTTGCGGAAGCGGGAGCGGACGGCGCGGTTGCGCGCGCTCCGGACCAGGTTCTGCCGATGCCGTTTCTTCGCCGATTGAATTTGCCCCACTTCTCGTTTTTCTCCCTTGTGAGTCCCCGAAACCTGCGTTCCCCGCAATTGCAAACGCGGCATTAAATAGCATAGGGTGAACCGCTGTCAAGAAAGCCCTCCGCCCCCCGCTCTCCGCGCCATCGGACCCCCGAACCTCCATGTCCCCACCGGCCCCTTCCCATCCGGAGGCGAACCCGCCCTCCGGGGACTCACCCGGCGGGGAGGAGTCCGGCCCGGGGGCGAGCCACACCCGCTCGGCGGGCCTGGTCGGCCTCGCCACCCTGATCAGCCGGATCCTGGGCTTCGTCCGCGACATCCTCATCGCCCGAAGCTTCGGCGCCTCCCTCCTGGCCGACGCCTTCTTCGTCGCCTTCGGCATCCCCAGCCTCTTCCGCCGCCTCTTTGCCGAGGGCGCGCTCTCCTCCTCCTTCATCCCCGTCTACACCCAGGTGCGGAACCGGCGGGGGGAGCGGGCCGCGCGCCGCTTCGCCGGCGCCGTCGTCATCGCCCTCGGCGCCGTCCTCCTCGCCCTGTGCGCCCTGGGAATCGTCTACGCCGAGCACTTCGTCACGGCCATCGCCCCCGGCTTCCGGGGCGACCCCGCCAAGTTCGCCGTCGCCTCCCGCCTCACCCGGGTGATGTTCCCCTTCCT
>JAZGDQ010000065.1:0-6701 GCA_036477985.1 bacterium | reverse complement strand
GAGGGACTGGGTCACGCTGACCAGCAGGAACATGCCGATCAGCACACCAAAGTCCCCGATACGGTTAACGATGAACGCTTTCTTGCCCGCTTGGGCGTAGGCGCCGTTCTCGTACCAGAAGCCGATGAGCAGGTAGCTGCACAGCCCGACGGCCTCCCAGCCCACGAACATGACGAGGAAGTTGTCCCCCAGAACGAGGAGGAGCATCGAGAAGGAGAAGAGGTTCAGGTAGATGAAATAGCGCACGCACCCCCGGTCGCCGTGCATGTAGCCCATCGAGTAGAGGTGGATCAGGAATCCCACACCGGTCACGACGAGCGCCATGACCGAGGAGAGGGGGTCGAGCATGAAGCCCGCCTTCACCTGGAAGCTCCCGATCGGAATCCACTCGAAGAGCTCCACACGGAGCAGGCGCCCCTCGGGCGGCAGGCTCAGGAGCCGGAAGAAGGCCCCGGCGGCGGCGGCGAAGGCGGCCCCCATGGCGGCCGAGGCCGTCCAGCCGGCGAACTTCTCCCCCCGCCTCCAGCCGAACAGGAGGTTCACCGCCAGCCCCGCCAGCGGGAAGAGCAGAATGAGCGTCAGCGCGTTCATCATCACAGCTTCAGCAGGTTCACTTCGTCCACGTTGGTCGATTCGCGGTTCCGGTAGATGAGTATCACGATGGCCAGCCCGACCGCCGCCTCGGCCGCCGCCACCGCCATGACGAAGAAGACGATGAGCTGCCCCTCCATCGAATCGAGAAAGCGCGAGTAGGCGACGAAGGCGAGGTTCGCGCCGTTCAGCATCAGCTCGATGCACATGAAGACCACTATCGCGTTGCGCCGCACGATCACGCCCACCACGCCCAGCGTGAAGAGCAAAGCGCTCAGGAAAAGGTAATTCTCGAGGGGAGCCATGCGACCCCTGCCCTCCCGCGGCGGCTCAGCGCGTCCGCCGCCTCGCCAAAACGACCGCCCCGATGATGCCCACGAAAAGCAACACCCCCATCGCCTGGAAGGGAAGGAGGTATTTGGTGAAGAGGAGCTTGCCCAGGATCTGGATGTTCCCCAGCTCGGCCACCCGCTCGGGGGGGAAGAGCCCCTTGGCGCCGGTGAGGACGGCGCCGGCGGCCGCCGCCTTCACGAGGATGGTGAAAACGGCGAGCCCGGCGATCACCCCCAGCAGCTTCTGCACGGGCAGCTCCAATATCCCGCGCTCCTCGCGCCCCAGGTTGAGGAGCATGACCACGAACAGAAAGAGCACCATGATCGCGCCCGCGTAGATGATCACCTGGACGACCGCGATGAACTGGGCGTTGAGGGTGAGGTAGAGCCCGGCCAGCCCGATGAAGGTGAGGATCAGGCTGAGGACGCTGTAGAGGGGGTTCGGCAGCGCCACCACCGCCACCGCTCCCGCCGACGTGACGGCGGCCAAAAAGTAGAAGAACACCTGCCCTGCCACTGACCCCCTCCTCTCCGGACCCAGTTAGACGTACTTCAGAAGGCGCGCCTCGTCGTAGCGCTGCTGCAGCTCGGGAACCTCGTCGGGCCGCTTCACCAGGAGGTCCTCCCGCGTGTAGAGGAACTTGTCGCGGTGGTCCTGGCAAAACTCATACTCGTTCCCCAGCACGATGGCCCCGACCGGGCACGCCTCCTCGCAATAGCCGCAGAAGATGCACCGCAGCTCGTTGATCTCATATATCCGCGCGTAGCGCTCCCCCTTCGAGGTCGGGCGGGCCGGGTCGTTCTCGGCCGACTCGACGTAGATGCAGTCGACCGGGCAGGCCGCCGAGCACAGCTTGCAGCCGACGCAGCGCTCGAGCCCGTCCTCCCAGAGAAGGAGCTTGTGGAGCCCCCGGTAGCCCTTCGGCATCTCCTCCCTCTCCTCCGGGTACTGCACCGTCTCCCGGCTCCGGAAGGCGTGCTTCAGGGTGACCCAAAGACCTTTGCAGACTTCAGCCAGCATGGCGTCTCACCTCGAAAGGCCGCCCGGCGGCCTAGAACCCCACCAGGACGATCACCCCGGCCGTCAGGATCACGTTCAGGATCGAAAGCGGAAGGAGCACCTTCCACCCGAAGGCCATGAGCTGATCGTAGCGAAGCCGGGGCGTGGTCGCCCGCAGCCACATGAAGAAGAACATGAAGGCCACCACCTTGAGCAAGAACCACACCACGGGGGGAAGCACGGGCCCGCGCCACCCCCCCAGGAAAAAGGTGGCCGCCACCGCCGAGAGCGTGATCAGGTTGCAGTACTCGGCGAGGAAGAACATGGCGAAGTGCATGCTGCTGTACTCGGTGTGGAAGCCCGCCGTGAGCTCGCTCTCGGCCTCGGGCAAGTCGAAGGGCGCCCGGTTCGTCTCGGCCATCATGCAGACGAGGAAGATGAGGAAGCCGAGCGGCTGGAGCACGATGAAGGGCAGGTCGGCCTGCGCATCGACGATCCCCTTGAGGCTGAGGGTGCCCGAGATCATCACCACCCCCAGGAGGGACATCCCCATCGCCAGCTCGTAGCTGATGAGCTGGGCCGAGGCGCGCAGCCCCCCCAGGAGGGGGTACTTGCTGTTCGAGGCCCAGCCCGCGAGCACGATTCCGTACACCCCGATTCCCGCCAGGGCGAAGATGTAGAGAACGCCCACGTTCACGTCGGCGATCAGGAGGTCCACCTTGACCCCCATGACCGTCACCGAGTCGCCGAAGGGGACCACCGCGATGGTCGAGAGGGCGGGGATGAGGGTGATCGCCGGCGCCAGGAAGTAGACCAGCTTGTCGGCCCGGTCCGGGATGATGCTCTCCTTGAACATGAGCTTGATCCCGTCGGCGATGGGCTGGAGCAGCCCCGCGGGCCCCACCCGGTTCGGCCCGTAGCGGACCTGGAGGAGCCCGAAGACGCGCCGCTCCATCCAGGTCATGTAGGCCGCCAGAAAGAGGAGCGTCCCGAGGACCACCGCCACCTTGATCAGGATGATGACGAGCGTGGCCACCTACGCCTCCGACCCGGCGCGCGCGGCGGCGCGCACCCGAATCGAGACGCCCCCCGCGTCCGGCGCGCCGCCCGGGCTGAGGGCCTCCCCGCCCAGCGCGCGCAGGGTCCCCTCGGGCGCCCAGGCCAGGCCCACCGGCAGGGTGGCGTCCACCCGCGCGGGCAGGCGGACCGTCCGCCCGCCCAGCTCGAACTCGGCCTCCTCGCCCTCGCCGATCCCGATCCGGTCGGCGTCGGGCGGAGAGAGGCGGAGGGCGGCGCCGGGCATGTCCCAAAGATGATAGGCCGAGGAGAAGAAGGGGCCCGAGAGCCAGAGCGCGGGGGAGAGCACGAGCCGGAGGCCGCCCTCCTCTCCCCTCGCCGGGGGAAGCTCGGCCGGGCGCAGCGCCCCGCGCCCGCTCCGGCGGAGCAGCGCGCCCTCCCCGGGCAGGCGGGCGAGGGCGTCCGCGTAATCCGGCGCCAGCTGGGCCGCCTGCCTCTGGATTCGCTCCAAGGAGGCGCCCTTCATCGGGCGCTCCATGGCCCGGGCGATTCCGGCGAACACCCGCCAGGGCTCAGGGACGCGCATGTCGAGGGCGGGCCGCAACGCCCGGCCCAGGCGCTGGACGCGCCGCTCGAGGCTGGTGACCGTTCCCTCCTCCTCATAGAGGGTGGGCGCGGGGAATACCACGTCGGCGTAGGCCATGCTGGCGCTCGTGTGGGAGGCGTGGAGGACGACGAACTCGGCCGCCTCGAGGGCCGCGCGCGCGCCGTCGGGGCGCCCGCCCACCGGGTCGGCCCCGAACAGGTAGAGCGCGCGGACCCTGCCCTCCTCGCCCTTCCCCTCCCACTTCCCGGCCAGGGAGCCGAGGATGCCCTCCGAGGAGAGCCCCGGGGCGTCGGGGAGCGCCCTTCCCCAGGCCGCGGCGCAGGCCTCGCGCGCCCCCGCGTCCGAGAGCGGCCGCCCTCCCGGAAGGATCTCGGGATGGAGCCCCATGTCGAGCGCCCCTTGCATGTTCGGCTCCGCCGGCGCGAAGAGGATCTCCGCCTCGAGGAGGTTCGCCAGGTTGACGGCCTCGGCCGCCGCCGCCGAATCGCGCACGCCGGGGCCCGCCAAGATCGCCGCTCCCCCCTCCCCGAGGGCGCGGGCCGCGGCGGCGAGATCCTCCGCGTCCGCCCCCGCCTCCCGGCAGAGAGCGGCCGGGTCCGCTCCGGCCAGCGCCGCCCGGTAGCCCTCGGCCCCCTCTCCCTCCACGCGCGCGCCCGCGTCGGCCAGCGCACGGGCCAGCGCGCGCAGGACGCGGGCCTCCTGCCCGGGCAGGGGGGTGAGGTGGATCATCCGCGAGTGGACGCGCAGGTCGATCCGCCGCGGGTGGAGGCTGATGAGAGTGGCTCCCTCACGGTGGGCCTTCCGCGCCTGGAGGGCGAGGATGGGGTGCTCCTCGAAGGGGTCGGCGCCGACGAGGAGGACGGTCTTGGCGCGGCCGATTCTCTTGATGGAGCCGAAACCGCCGACGGCGCCGAATGCGGCGCGCTGGGCCTCGCTTTGGGCGATGTCGCGCGGATGGACCCGGCAGTCGAGATGGTTGCTCCCCAGGACGGTGCGGACGAAGGCGCCGAACTGAAGGGCGTCCTCGTTCGCGCCCCAGGCGCCGCCCAGGCCCGCGATGGCGGCCCCGCCGCCTCTTTCGGCCAGCGCCGCGAACCGGCGGGCGGCCTCGCCGAAGGCCTCCTCCCAGGAGGCCGGACGCAGCGCCCCGCCCTCGCGGATCATGGGCTGGCGGATGCGCTCCAGGCCGTGGACCGCGCTCCAGCCGAAGCGGCCCACGTCGCAGATCCACGTGTCGTTCACAGCCGGGTTCTCGCCCGCCGTGACGCGCTTGATCTCCCCGTCCATCGTCCAGACGCGCTGGCGGCAGCCCACGCTGCACAGGGTGCAGGGGCCCTCGGCGTCCTCCATCTCCCACACCCGGGCCGTGAAGCGGTACTTTTCGTCGGTGAGCGCCCCGACCGGGCAGATGTCGATGACGTTTCCCGAGACGATGCTGCTCAGGGGGAGGTCGGCGAAGATGCCCACCTCGGTGCGGTCCCCCCGGTTGGCCCAGCCGAACTCCCCGCCGCCGTCGATCTCCTGGCTGAAGCGGATGCAGCACGTGCAGTGGACGCAGCGGTTCATATCGGGCCGGATGTAGGGGTTGATCTCCTTTGGGGGATAGGTCCGCCGCACCTCGTGGGTGCGGCTCAGGGCCCGCGCGTAGGCCATGGTCTGATCCTGGAGGGGGCACTCCCCCCCCTGGTCGCAGACGGGGCAGTCGAGGGGGTGGTTCTTGAGGAGGAACTCGAAGACGCTCTCATGGGCAGCAAGCACGCGCTCGTTCCCGGAGCTGACTTTCATCCCCTCGGCGACCGGGGTGGAGCAGGAGGTCTGGAGCTTGGGGATGGCCCTTCCGTTCCCCGCGTCGAGCACCTCGACGAGGCAGGCGCGGCACTGGCCCACGATCGACAGGTATTTGTGGTAGCAGAAGTGCGGGATGTGGATTCCCGCGCGCAGGGCCGCCGCGAGGACGGTCTCCCCCTTGTGGGCCGTGAGGGTCCGCCCGTTCAGGGTGAATGTGATATCCGGTTCGGCCATCGTTCCGCCTCTTGCCTTTCGAAAAAACCAGCCCGCCTCAGCCGGGGTGGGGGCTCCCCAGCGGGCATCTCCCGCGCGCGATGTGCGCCTCGAACTCGTCCCGGAACTTGTTCAGGAAGGCGCCGAACATCATGGCGCACGCGTCCGAGAGGACGCAGATGGTGTTGCCGCGCATGGCCGGGTCCACCGATTCGAGGGTGGCGAGATCATCCTCCACCCCCCGGCCCGCCTCGATCCGGTTGATGATCTCCGAGACCCAGCCCGTCCCCTCGCGGCAGACCGAGCACTGCCCGCAGGATTCGTGCTCGAAGAAGCGGGCGAGGCGGCCCGCCGTCTGGACCATGCAGGTGGTCTCGTCCATCACGATCACCCCCCCGCTGCCGCCCATGCTCCCGGCCTGGGCGAGGGAGTCGAAATCCATCCGGATCTTGTCCTCATAGACCTCCCGGGCCGTGAGGACGGGGGCGCTCGCCCCGCCGGGGATGACGGCCTTGAGAGCGGCGCCGCCGCGCACCCCCCCGCAGTGGTCCTCGATGATCTCCTCGCACGTCACGCCCAGGGGCAGCTCGTAGACGCCGGGCCGCTCCACGTGGCCCGAGACGCAGTACATCCGCGTCCCCGTGTTCTTCTCGTCCACCCCGATTCCGGCGAACCACTCGGCTCCCTTGTTGATGATGTGGGGCAGGTTCGAGAGCGTCTCCACGTTGTTGATGACGGTGGGCCGCCCGTAGAGCCCCACCAGGGCCGGGAAGGGGGGCTTGAGGCGCGGGTGGCCCCGCTTGCCCTCCAAGGACTCGAGCAGGCCCGTCTCCTCCCCGCAGATGTAGGCCCCCGCCCCGCGGTGGATATGGATGTCGGAGGAGAAGCCGCTGCCCAGGATGTCCTGGCCGATGTAGCCCTTCTCGCGGGCCTCCCCCAGCGCCCGATCGACCGAGCGGAAGGGGGCGTCGAACTCCCCGCGAATGTAAATGTAGGCCTTCTCGATTCCGACCGCGTAGCAGGTGATGAGGATGCCCTCGAGGAGCTGGTGCGGATCGCGGAGCATGAGCTCGCGGTCCTTGAAGGTGCCGGGCTCTCCCTCGTCGCCGTTGACGGCGAGATACTTGGGGCCCTCCACCGGGGGGACGAAGCT
>JAZGDQ010000064.1:0-3256 GCA_036477985.1 bacterium | reverse complement strand
AATGTCCGAGCCGCAGAAGCTGCACGCCCGCACCCGCACGAGGACCTCTCCCAGGCCCGGCTCGGGCTTGGGCCTGTCGATGAGCTTGTAGTCGCGGGGCTTTTCGACGTAGACCGCGCGCATCAGGCGAATCCTCCTTTTGAATAGGACAACCGGCCAACGGGGAGCCTCCGGGGCGCCTCCGGGGCGCCGCCGGGGAGCCGCACACCGCCCGAAGATCCTGAATATACACTCTCCATCCGGCGAAAAGGACGGGAGCGGATTGGTTCGATAACCCTTTATATTTCAACGGCTATTGCCTTACAAAAACCTCCGCCCCGCTTCGGCGGAGGACGGCGCCCCAAATAATATATAGTTATTGACCTTAAATTCCTATATATGCTCTATATTCCTGAGGGCGGGCGGCCGGACCGCCCCCATGAATCCGTGCGGCGCGCCGGCCCTCCCCCATAATCTTATTCGGGAGCGATTCGATGTCCCCTTCCCCGCTTCGAGAGATTGGACGGCGATACCCGCGGGAGGACGGCCCCCAGGCCGCCGCGGGCGCCTCCCTCTACGTGGACGACCTCCATCCCCCGGGCCTGCTCTTCGGGGCGGTGGTCCGCGCCGGCCGCCCCCACGCCCGGATTCTCGCCATCGACACCCGCGGGGCCGAGCGCATGCCGGGCGTCGCCTGCGTCATCACCGGAAGGGACGTCCCGGTCAACGCCTACGGCATCCACCTGACCGACCAGCCCGTCCTGTGCACCGATAAGGTCCGCTACGAGGGGGATCCGGTCGCGGCCGTCTGCGCCGGGAGCTGGGAGGCGGCGGCCGAGGCCGCGCGAAGGGTGCGGGTCCGCTACGAGGACCTGCCCGCCGTCACCGACCCCGAGGAGGCCCTCCGCCCCGGCGGCCCCCTCCTCCACGAGGCCCACCCGACGGGCAACCTCGTCCTGGAGTGGAAGGTGCGCCGGGGGGACGCGGAGGCGGGCTTCGCCGCGGCCGACCACATCATCGAGGAGCGCTACTTCAGCCGGACCCAGGAGCACTCCTCGATAGAGACCCACATCTGCATGGCCGAGGCGCTCCCCGGCGGCCGGATCACTGTCCACGTCTCCTCGCAGACGCCCTTCATGATTCGCTTCCACCTGAGCCGGGTGCTGGGCCTTTCCGTCTCCCGCGTCCGCGTCCTCGGCTGCAAGGTGGGGGGCGGCTTCGGCGGCAAGCACGAGATCATGCTCGAGCCCCTCGCCGCCCTGTGCGCCATGCGGACGGGCCGGCCCGTCAAGTTCCGCATGACCCGCGAGGAGGAGTTCACCGCCTCGACCGTCCGCCACTCCTTCGTCATGGACTACAAGACGGGGGTGACCGCGGAGGGGGCGATCACCGCCCGCCGCATCGGCATCATCCTCGACGGCGGCGCCTACTGCTCCTTCGGCGAGACCACGGCCTCGAAGGCCGCCCTCATGGGGGCGGGCCCCTACCGGATCGAGAACCTCTGGGTGGACGCCGCCCTCGTCTACACGAACAACGGCGTCGCGGGAGCCGTGCGCGGCTTCGGCGTCACCCAGACGACCTACGCCTGCGAGTGCCACATGGACGCCATCGCCCGGCGGCTGGGCATGGACCCCCTCGCGCTCCGCCGCCGCAACGCGATCCAGAAAAACGACCCGGCCCACAGCGGGGACATCATCCGGAGCTGCGGCCTGGAGGAGACCATGGAGGCGGCCGCCCGCGCCGTGGGGTGGGAGGGAATCGGCCGGGGGCGGCGCTCGGCCTGCGGGACCCGGCGCAGGGGGCGCGGCCTCGCCGCCATGATCTACCCCGTCGGCTTCACGGCGACGAACAACCCCAGCGCGGCCTTCGCCCGCCTGAACGAGGACGCCACCCTCACCCTCTGGACGGGATGCGTGGACATGGGCCAGGGGGCCCACGGCGTCCTCCGCCAGATCGCGGCCGAGGAGCTGGGGATCCGCCGCGAGGACGTGCACATCGTCTCGGGCGACACGGACGCGACGCCGCTCGACCTGGGCTCGGTGGCGAGCCGGGTCACCCACATCGGCGGAAACGCGGTGCGCCGCGCGGCGGCCAAGGTGAAGGCCCAGATGCTTCCCCGGGCGGCCGAGGCGCTCGAGGCGGCCGAGGAGGACGTCCACTTCGAAAACCGCGAGGCCTACGTCCTCGGCGCGCCCGACCGCAGGGTCCCCCTCGCCGAGGTGGCCCTCGCCTGCCACCGCGCCGGGTGCATCATCGTCGGCGAGGGCGCCTACAACCCCCAAAATCTCCACATCGACAAATCCACCGGACAGGGGAAGCCCTACGACTGCTACGTGTTCGCCACCCACGCGGTCGAGGTCGAGGTGGACGAGGAAACCGGCGAGCACCGCGTCCTGCGCCTCGCCGCGGCCCACGACGTCGGGCGGGCGGTGAACCCGATGAACGTGGAGGGCCAGATCGAGGGCGGCTCCCTCCAGGGATACGGGTTCGGGATGATGGAGCGGATCTGGATGAAGGGCGGGCGGGCGCAAAATCCGGATCTGGCCGACTACCTCATCCCGACGGCCATGGACGCCCCCGGGGGGGTGGAAACGATCATCGTCGAGACCGAGGAGCCGACCGGCCCCTTCGGGGCGAAGGGGGTGGCCGAACCCTCCCTCAATCCGACGACGCCGGCCATCCTCAACGCGATCTGCGACGCCGTGGGCGCCCGGCTCACCGACCTGCCCGCCTCCCCCGAGGCCGTCCTGCGGGCGATCCGGGAAGCCCGGGACGACGGCGCCCGGGACAGCGTCCCCCCCCGGGACGGCGGCGCCCCCCGGGACGGCGGCGGCGCCGGGGAGTAGACCGCCGCTCGCGGGCCGCGCTGCCGCGTGGGGCGTGCTCTTGCACGCCCACCCCTTGGAACCCGCCGAGCGCCCGTGCGCGGGCGCGCCTCCGCGCGGGCCGCGCTCCTGCGCGCCCACCACAAATTTTTCATTTCGGTCTTTAGCCGCCATTTTCCGCCGTTCACCCAAGTCGCCGGCTCGACGCCGCTCGCCGCGGCTCGACGGCTCGACAGAGCTCGCCGAAGTCTGAGCTCGCCGAAGTCAAGCGGCCCTTCACACCCCGGTCCATCCGGCGGCCCTTCACACACTGGTTCATCCGTAACGCCTCCAAGTCCCAGCGCCCGCTCGGCTGCCTTCGACCCGAGCTCGACTCGACTGAGCTCGCCGAAGTCAGGCGGCCCTTCACACCCCGGTCCATCCGGCGGCCCTTCACACACTGGTTCATCCGT
>JAZGDQ010000063.1:0-7340 GCA_036477985.1 bacterium | reverse complement strand
CGAGGGCGAGTAGGAGAGGAAAAAGGAGGAGGGGAAGGAGGCGCCCCCCGGCGGGGAGGCGGCGCGCCCCGGCGGGGAGGCGGCGCGCGGCGGCTTTCCTCTCCGGGGCCGATCTGTCCATTCCGCCAGCCCTCCCCGCACGCGGTTCGGCGGGAGCTTCCCCTGCCCGCCCCTCCTAGTATTACACCAAGAGCGAAGCGGCTCCAAGGAAGGCGGCGGGGGGATTTCCCCCGCGCGGGCGGGGGATTTCGCCCCGGGGCGCGGACGGGAAGGGGGACGGGGCCGGGCGAGAGGCGATGGGGCGTGGACAGAGAAGAGATCCGAGAGAAGGCCGGGCCGGGGGCGGAAAAATGTGCCGGAGAGGGGGCCTCCGCCGGCGGGGAGAGGGGGCCGCGGGAGGGGGTTTCCCCCGAAATGCTAGGGAAATCGGCCCGCCGCGGGTTATGGCACGCCTCCTGCTTAGAATTAGGGGTGGAAGGTTTTAATTGGGGGTGGAAGGCTTTAGAGGTGGAAGATTTGGAGGCGGGGGGAGCGGCGCCGAGATGGACCCGGCCCCTCCCCCGAAACCGCAGGCGACCCCAGAGGAGGCAGGCCCTTGAGCGCACGGCGGCGGACATGGAGGGCGGCGGCCCTTCTCGCCCTTTCCCTCGTCATGGGCCTCCCGGCCCTCTCGGCCGGCGAGCCCCCGGCCAAGACCATCCCGATCCGGCGCATCCCCCGGAAGAGAATCCCCAAGACGGTGCGCTACCGCCATGCCCCCGCCTTCAGCGCCCGCCAGAAGAAGAACCGGAAGTTGGTGGCCGACGCGCTTCGCCAGCGGCGGAGGCTGAAGCGAACGGGCACCGCCTACGAGAAAGACTACCGCTAGGAGCCGCCCGGAAGCCCGCCCGCTCGGCCGCCCGGGCCGAGGGAAACGCCAGGCGGCGGCGCCTGCACCGGAGGTCTTCGTAGCCCTGGGCGCCCGGGCGGTGGTAGACGCCCGCGAGGGGATCGGCGAGGACCATCCCGCGGCGCTTGCCGCGGGGCCGGCTCGGCGGAAGCCGCCAGATTCCCCGCCGGGCCCGCCGGGCCCGGCGCTGGGCGGCGCGGATGCGCGGCCGCTCCCGCACGTCGGGCGGGTAGAACCGGACGCGCGCGAGGCCGCGGCGCACCAGCTCTTCGTTGACCAGCGTCGAGGGCCTGCCCTCCCGGTCGAGAAGATAGACGTAGCGCAGCTGGCGGCCGTAGCGGTCCACCCGGCTGACGTCCCGCACGAGAAGGACCCGCTTTCCCTCCACCAGTTTGCGGTTCAGCGCCGAGGCCTCCTTCCCCAGGCACTCGACCGGGCGGCGCGGATGTTTGATCTCGGGGGTGTCGACCCCGATGTAGCGGACGCGCGCGCCCGTCTCGCGCACCACCGTGTCCCCGTCGATGACGCGCCGGATCCGGGCGATCTCCCCCCGGGGAGAGGGGGCGGGGCTTCGCTCCCCGGCGCGCGCCGGGGCGTAGAGGAGGAGGATGAGCCAGACGGAGAGAGCGATGGGGGCGATCGGCCGCGCGGTCATGAGGCGCTCTGCTCGAGGCGGGCGGAGCGAATGCACGGGCCGATTGGCCGGCCCCATGGTAACGCATTATTTAATACATTTTCAACCGCACTTGTCAATGAAATAATCTGGTTTTGGGCGCGCCCCGGCGGCCGGCCCGGGGCGGCCGCTGCGCCTGGGCCCGCGCCGGCGGGAGGTGAAGCCCGCGGGCGGCCCTGGTATCATTCCCCGTTCCGAAGCGGCATTCCGAACCGGGGGGGGAGGGCGCGCGCATGCCGAAGGTGTCCGAGCTGGAGCGGGGCGAGAAGTTCGACGCCTTCTTCCGGATCCGCGAGTTCGAGCGCAAGCAGACGCGGGCGGGGAAGACCTACCTCGACCTCGTCCTGGAGGATCGGACGGGGACCGTCCCGGCCAAGGTGTGGGAGGTGGCCGAGCAGGTCCAGGGGGTGGTCGAGCGCGGGGATTTCGTCAAGGTGCGGGCGGACGTGGAGGACTACAAGGGCGCCCTCCAGCTGCGGGTCCAGCGGATCCGGAAGATCAACGACGCCGACCGGGACGCGGGCTTCGACCCGGGCGAGTGCGTCGAGCAGACCCCCTACGACATCGAGGTGATGTTCGAGGAGTGCCGCCGCATCTCCCAGGGCTGCCACCCTCTCGTGGCCGAGCTTCTTCTTTCGATCCTGGACGCCTACGCCGATCGCTTCCGGCAGTGGCCCGCCGCCCAGCGCATCCACCATCCCTACCTGGGCGGCCTGATCGAGCACACCCTCTCGGTCACCAAGACCTGCGTCTACCTGGCGGACAAGTACGGCGTATCGCGCGACCTCCTCCTCGCCGGCGCCCTCCTCCACGACATCGGGAAGCTCGAGGAGCTCTCGGTCGAGGGGGGCAGCCGCTACACCCCCGAGGGCCGGCTCATCGGGCACATCGTCCTGGGATGGGGGATCGTCCGCGACCACGCCCGCCGGCTGGGCAAGCTGCCCGAGGGCTTCCTCCTCCATCTCGAGCACCTCATCCTCTCCCACCAGGGCCAGCCCGAATGGGGGGCGGTGAAGTCCCCCATGACGCCCGAGGCGCTTCTGCTTCACTACGCCGACGACATGGACGCCAAGTTCAACCTCGTGGTGCGGGCCATCGAGCAGGACCGCAGCGAGGAGGAGTTCACGAACTGGAACTCGATCATGGGGCGCCCCCTCTACAAGATGCGCCCCCTCCTCCCCCCGGCGGAGGATGCGGCCGGGGAGGCGGACGGCTCCGTCTCCCCCGACCCGGAGACCGAGGGCGAGGAGAGCTAGGCGCCCCCATCGTCAAGATCCCCCCCGCCGGATGTCATCGTTTTGGCAACGGGCGGATGCAGGCCGCCGCCGCGAGGCGCCCGCGACGCTTTCGCGTCACTCCCCGATTCCCCCCGGCCCCCGCACGCCTTTTCGCCCGACGCGCGGTCTCGCTCCGCGTAGGAAGCCGGAGCAGGGGAGATTCGCCGGGCGCGGGGGAAGGATCTTCCCTCCCCCCTCTCCGCCGGGGCGCGGCGGGCCTCCGGGGGGCTCCCATATGTGCCTGAAAATGCGGCGGTTGTAATTATTTTCGTTATTTGGGTGATTGGCACAAGGATTGCTCTCTCTTTGAGGGAAGGGGCTGGAGGACGGCGGCTCCGGGCTCAAAGGGGGAAAGACGAGATGGTCAAGCAATGCTGCTACTGCTTCCAGGTTGAGGCTGAGGACGGCGAATACCACAACGTGGGCCTGACCGGCCCGATCTCGGCCCTGTGGGTGAGGAATAACCCCGCCCAGCCGAAGGAAGGGGTCCCGGTTTCCCACGGCGTCTGCGCCGACTGCTTCGAGGCCCAGATGGGATTCCGCCCCGAGGAGATGGCCGCGGAAGAGGCCTCCCAGGCCGTCTAGCAACGCCCCCCCGCTCCCGGCCGGCCACTTTCGAGCATCCGGCTCCCCCTCTGCCGATCGCGATTATCCCCGTAAAGCATTGAATTTTTAATGTGACGCGCCCGATTCCGGCGCTGATTTGTGTCGTAATAAAAAATAATTTGACAAATGATGAATAATATGAAAAAATATTTTTTCTTAAATCCTCCCCCACCCCCCCCCCAAAGAGGATGCGGGGAGGGGATGGAGGATGGCGGCCGGGAGGCCGCCCAGTCGCTAGGCCGCCCAGTCGCCTGGCAGCTCGACCGTCCGGCCGCCTGGCCGCCTGGCCGCCTGGCCGCCTGGCCGCCTGGCCAGCCGGTCGTCCCGCCGCCGAACGAGAGGAGAGAAGCCATGGCCTGGGCCGCGCCCGCCGAAGCCGCGCCCGAGGGGCGGGGAGAAGTCCTCGCCCGCATCCACTCCCTCCGCCCCCACCTCAACCGCGCCGAGCGCAAGGCGGCCGACTTCGTCCTCGAGAACGCCGACGACATCATGCGCCTCACCATCACCGAGACCGCGCGCGGCTCGGGCGTGAGCGAGGCGACCGTCCTGCGCATGTGCCGCCGGCTCGGCTGCCGCGGCTACCAGGACTTCAAGATCGCCCTGGCGCGCGAGACCCTCCCCGCCGCCGGGCGCATCGACGCGGAGATCGATCCCGACGACGACGCCGGCGTCGTCCTCCAAAAGGTGTTCGGCGCGGCCGTCCAGACCCTCCAGGACACACTCGCCGGCATCGACCGCCTCCGCTTCGAGGAGGCGCTCGATCTCATCGGGGAGGCGCACCGGATACTCCTGTGCGGGGTGGGCACCTCGGGCCCCGTCGTCCAGGACGCCCACAACAAGTTCTTCCGCCTGGGGCTGCCGTGCAAGGCGCAGACCGACCCCCACCTCCAGCTCATGGAGGCGGCCCTGCTGGAGGAGGGGGACCTCATCCTCCTCGTCAGCCACTCGGGCGCGACGAAGGACCCGGTCGAGACCCTGCGGGCGGCCAAGGCGCGCGGCGCTGGCTCCATCGCCATCACCCAGAGCCCGCTCTCCCCCCTCGGGCGGCTGGCCGACGTGGTCCTGCCCACCGCCTCGCGCGAGACGCGCTTTCGGGCCGAGGCCCTCGCCTCGCGCATCGCCCAGACCGCCATCGTCAACGCCCTCTCGGTGGCCACGGCCCTGCGCCGCCCCGAGCGGGCGCTCGCCCTTCAGCAACGGATCGAAGACGTCATCGTCGTCAAGCAATTTTGAGGATAGAGTCCGCCATGGTCGACCTTCGCGCCTACGTCTTTCTCGACACCCTTCAGGAGCAGCTCGCCTCCTACATCGGGACCACGGCCCGCGGCTTCCTCCCCCTGGGGGGGCAGGCCTCCCTCTTCGTCGAGGTGGCCCCCGGGATGGAGGTCAACCGGCTCATGGACGTGGCCCTCAAGGCCACCCGCGTCCAGCCCTCCATGATGGTGGTGGAGCGCGCCTTCGGCTCGATGGAGCTGCACAGCGACAGCCAGGGAGAGGTGCGCCAGGCGGGCGAGGCCGTCCTATCGGCCCTGGGGGCGGAGGAGGCCGGCCGCCGCGCCCCCCGGGTGGTGAGCCGCCAGCTCGTGCGCCGGGTGGACCCCCACCAGGCCCAGATCATCAACCGCCAGCGCTACGGCTCGATGCTCATCCCCGGCCAGACCCTCTTCATCCTCGAGGTGGAGCCGGCGGCCTACATCGCGCTCGCGGCGAACGAGGCCGAGAAGGCGAGCGCGGTGACGCTGGTGGACGTGCGCCTGTTCGGCGCCTACGGCCGCCTCTACCTGGGCGGAGAGGAGCGCGACGTCGAGGTGGGCTCCCAGGCGGCCCTCGCCGCCGTCGAGGGCATCGAGGGAAGGGCGGAGTGATCGCGTCGGACGCGAATTCGGGATGCGGAATCCGGTTTTGAGCGAATTTTCCATTCGGAGGAAACGGAGATGTCGGATGCACTGGGAATGATCGAGACGCGCGGGTTCGTCGGGATGGTGGAGGCCTCCGACGCCATGGTGAAGGCGGCCAAGGTGGATCTGGTCGGCTACGAGAAGATCGGCGGGGGCTACGTGACCGCCCTCGTGCGGGGGGACGTGGCCGCCGTCCGCGCGGCCACCGACGCGGGATCGGCCGCCGCCCAGAAGGTGGGCGAGCTGGTGTCGGTCCACGTCATTCCGCGCCCGCACTCGAACGTGGACAGCGCGCTGCCGCTCGGCCGCGGAGAGAGCGGCGAGGCGGAGAGCTCGGCGGCCTAGGGCGATGCAGATCGCCCGAGTCGTCGGGACGGTGGTGAGCACCGAGAAGGAGCCCGCCCTCAAGGGGCTCCGCCTCTACCTGCTCGACCCGCTGGGGGTGGACGGCGCCCCCACGGGGGAACACCTCGTGGCCGTGGACGCCGTGGGCGCGGGGGCGGGCGAGGTTGTGCTCTTCGCCACCGGCAGCTCGGCGCGCCAGACCCCCCTCACCGACCGCAAGCCGGTGGACGCCGTGGTCATGGCCATCGTGGACGCGTGGGAGGTGGAGGGCGAGGTGCGCTACCGCAAGTCGGAGGATGAAGCGGCCTGACGCCGGCTCGTCCCCGGACGCCGGCTCGTTCCCGGACGCCGGCCCATTCCCGGACGCCGGCCCGTCCCTGGAAGGAGGAGTGAGAGATGCCTGTCGATGCGGCGCCGGTCGATGCCATCGTGGAGGAGGTGATCCGCCGCCTGGGAGTGCAGGGCGCGCCTTTGCCGGCCGCAGCGCCTGCTGTCGCCGCAGCGCCTGCTGTCGCCGCAGCGCCTGCCCGTGCGGCTGCCGCACCCGCCCCCGAGGACCGCGCGGGCGTTTTCGAGACGGTGGAGGAGGCCGTGGAGGCGGCCCGCCGGGCGGGGGAGGAGCTGGCCTCGCTACCCCTCATGACGCGCCAGCGCGCCATCGACGCCATCCGCGCCGCCCTCGGCGAGGAGGTCGAGCGGCTCTCGCGCATGGCGGTCGAGGAGACCGGCCTCGGGCGGGTGGAGGACAAGATCGAGAAGAACCTCTGCGTCGTCCGCCTCACCCCGGGGACCGAGGTCCTCGAGCCGCGCGCCGTGACCGGGGACGGGGGCATCACGCTGACCGAGTGGGCCCCCTTCGGCCTCGTGGCCGCGATCACCCCGATGACCAACCCGAGCGAGACCGTCATCAACAACGGAATCTCCCTCCTCGCCGCGGGCAACACCGCCGTGTTCAACCCCCATCCGGCGGCCCGGCAGGTCTCGATCGCCGCCATCTCGGTCATGAACCGGGCCGTGCTCTCGGCGGGCGGGCCGGCGAACTGCTTCACATCGGCGGCCGCGCCCACGATAGAGACGGCCCAGGCGCTGTTCGCCCACCCCGCCGTCCGCCTCCTCGTCGTGACGGGGGGCCAGGCGGTGGTGAACGAGGCGCGCCGCCACGGCAAGCGCGTCATCGGCGCCGGGCCGGGCAACCCGCCCGTCGTGGTGGACGAGACGGCCGACCTCGAGCGCGCCGGGCGCGACATCGTGCGCGGCGCCTCGCTCGACAACAACATCGTGTGCAGCGACGAGAAGGAGGTCTTCGCCCTCTCCTCGATCGCCGACGAACTCAAGCGCTGGATGGTGCACGCGGGGGCGGTGGAGCTGACCCCCTGGCAGGGGGAGCTCCTCGCCCGGATGATCTTCAAGGAGCGGCGGCCCGCGCCCGAGCCGAGCGAGGTGGACCGCGCCTTCACCGGCCTCGACGCGGCCGAGATCATGCGGCGGATTGACCAGCCCTGCCCGCCCGAAGCGCGGCTCCTCTTGCTGGAGACCGAGGCGGATCATCCCCTCGTCTGGAGCGAGCAGCTCATGCCCGTCCTCCCCCTCGTGCGGACGCCCGGGGCGGAGAAGGCCATCGAGCTCGCCGTCGCCGCCGAGCGCGGCAACCG
>JAZGDQ010000062.1:0-7989 GCA_036477985.1 bacterium | reverse complement strand
GGGATTGGATTCTCGGATTTGAGATGGGGGGTGGGGGGGTGGATAATCTGGAGAGTAGGGCGAGTCAGAAGGCAAAGATACAAGTGGGTGAGTCTCATCGCTATGCGGATCTTTCTCGATTCTCGGGACCTCATCAACCTTCTTGAAGGTCGGGGGCCTTGTTCCGTAAATGAGTTTCGCGAACATTTGCAGATTGGCGGGCACGAGATCGCCCTCAGCCCAACAGTAGTTTTTGAGGTTGCTGCGCCCCTAAATAACCCATTTTCAAAGACGGTAGTTACACGACTCCTCAATGAACTGGAGACCCTCCCGCTTGCATATCTTGCCGACGGCCAAATCCAATGGAAAGAACTCGTATCCGGTATAGAATCATTCGCTACGGAGCGGGAGTACACGCCGATTGATCCATATGTAGGTCGATTTGACGCAGCAATTCCCATTTCGGGACCTGCCCCAACGGCTCTCTATCTAAACCACGGCCTCGCCGAAACCGTCTTCATGATTTGGCAAGAATTGCCTGGCGCTGTTGGGAGGCAGCCCGCCGAGTGGGTCGATCGCTTGCAGTCAGTAATTGCTGCCGATCGAGATCTTTCCAGCCCACCTGGCCTCGCTCACCACTTCCGAGAGAAGCTGCACCGCGATTTCAAGATGTACAAAATCCCGGCGCCCAAATTCCCGTTAGCCGAATTGGCAGATTGGATATACGCGTCACCCAGCCGTTGTCCTGGCGGTCGATTGGGTTACGAGATTTTTCATCATCTTCGGAAAAATCTCGGCGACCAACCCGAGGCCTCCGATTTCGGTGATTTTGTCCATGTTCTTTGCATTCCGTACGTTGATCTAATTACGCTCGACCGACGCATGGCGGACTATGTTCGGAGGGCCACAAGGGGCTGGGCAGACGATCCTTCACATAAGATCCGTCACGACCTTTCATCGATTGTCAAGTCATTGAATAATAGTGAGTTATCGCCTTGATTTTGATGCTGAAATCAAATATATTTGAATGTGACGCTGGAGCGGATGAGAAAATGAAAAGGGAAAACCGATGAATAAGCCCACCACAAGCGAAGCGCGGTTGCTCGAACATCTGAGAGAAGGAATGTCCCACGAGGAAAAAATTGATGCCGCCCGTGAACTGCACCGGGAAGGCGAGGATTTGGATGCAATCCTGAAAGTCTATCCGGAGTATTCTGAATTCCTCAAATCGGAAAAACAGAGACAGGCTATTTAGATCCGTTAGGCCCTTCTGCGCTTCATCGCCCAATCTCTTAGATCTTCCGCGGACCACTCAGGATTAATGGCTTCGTGCCATTCCCGTGCGCGCTGCTCGAAATCCTCTTCGGAAAAACAGTCATCAAAGATGCAATCTACAATTTGCCCGTCGGTCCAGTTTTTCCGTCTCCGCAGTTCCTTGACGATTAGCCGCCGAAGTATGGGGTCGTTTGTGTAGGCGGTGTCTCGCAACCGCTCTGGAATATCTTCGGGGTCCACAATCTGGCGCCTCTTAATTTAATTTCCCGAAGAGGGGAGCGAAGAGCCTCCGCGCCTCTCCTTTAGCCCCCCCCTACACCTCAAAGATCTTCTGCGGCGTTTTGTGGATGCACTCGCCCGGGCCGTTCTCGGTGATGAGGTAGTTGTCGCACACCCAGCCGAAGAGGGTCTCGGTGACGTACATCGGGTGGACGGTCATGCTCATGCCCGCCTCGATGTTCATCGGCTCATCGTCGCGGATGAGGGGCCGCTCGACGAGGTTGTAGCCCTGGCCGTGGGCGTAGATGCGCTGCTCCTCGGGCCGCCCCCGGCTCCGCATGAAGGCGTTGTGGGCCTCGTAGATTTCCCGGGCCGGGGTCCCCGGCGTCATGAGCGACAGGGTGTTCCGCTGGGCCTCGAGGATGATCTCGAAGTCGTCGAGCATCTCCTGGCTGGCTTTTCCGGCGACGGCGGTGCGCCCGAGCTCGGTGTAAAAGCCGCCGGGCCCGTTGTTCTCCACCAGGATCGCGACCTGGTCCCCCTCCCGAATCTCGCGCCCCTGAAAGTGACGCAGGCGCAGCCGCGCGGGGAGGCCCATCGGCGCCGAGCAGCCCAGGTAGATCCCCTGCTCGCTGCCGAGATCGTTGCCGGCGTGCTGGGCCGCCCCCAGCACCTCGAAATCCCTCGCGCCGGGCCGCACGGCCTTGACGGCCGCCTCCATGGCGGCGTCCTGGAGGAGGGCGGTCTTCTTGATGCACTCGATCTCCTCCGCGCTCTTGATGACCTGGATCCGGTCCACGAGATCGGTCGCGTCGACGAACTGCGCGCCCGGGATGTTCCCCCCCTTCAGGTATTCGCAGAAGGCGGCCGACATCATGCTCATCCCCACCAGGCCGATCGTCTTGCAGCCCCGGGGCTTGAGCGCGCAGGCCACCAGCTCGCCGTCGTAATTCTTGCAGTAGTGGACCGAGGCGAAATAGTTGGCGCTCAGCATCTTCTCGACGCCCCGATCCGCCGTGGCGTCCAGGGCGGGCCCCTCGATGACGCCGCCCCTGGGCCCGTGGCGGACGACGATCATCTCGCCCTCCCTCGGGAAAACGACGGTGTCGGGATATCCGTTGCGCGCCGGAATGTCGGTGAAGTACTTGACGTAGCCGCCGATGAACTCGTTGAACCCCTGCATGACGAGAGCGTCGATGTTCTGCTCTGTCATGGCGGCGCGCACGGCGCTCCACCGACGCTCCAGCTCGTTCATCGATATCGGCGATACCGCGCGATCCATCTCCGGAATGGCGACTGGCATGGCTCCTCCTCGGCTCTACGGATGAATTTCTGTCTACCTCTGCGCGATGTTGATCATCTTTTCCCTCTCGCCGCGCGTGAAGCGGCGGAGGTTCTCCTCGACGATGGGCATGACCTGCTCCACGTAATTCTCGCTCATCCCGCCGATGTGGGGGGTGACGATGACGTTCTCCATCCCCCACAGCGGGCTCTCCGCCGGAAGGGGCTCTTCGGCGAAGACGTCCAGCCCCGCCCCGGCGATCTCCCCCCGCTCCAGCGCGCCGATGAGCGCCGCCTCGTCCACCACCCCGCCCCGCGCGATGTTGATCAAAAAGGCGGTGGGCTTCATGGCCGCGAGCACCTCGGCGCCGACGATCTTGTCCGTCGCCGGGGAGTGGGGGACCAAGACGATCAGGAAATCCGCCTCCCGGGCCGCCGGGAGGAGATCCGCGCGCCGATAGAACTCGTCGATCCCCTCGACCTCCCGCGGGGCGCCAGATATGCCGATGACCCGCATCCCGAAGGCCTTCGATTTGCGGGCGATCTGCTCCCCGATGGCCCCGACCCCGAGAATCGCCGCCGTCTTGCCCTCCAGCAGGCGCTGCGGCCGCTGGTCCCAGATCTTCCGGCCCTGGCGCCGGAGGGTGCGGGGAAAGTCGCGGTTCAGGGACAGCATGAGGAGAACGGCCAACTCCGACATCTGCGGGCCGTGGATTCCGCGCGTGGTCGTCACCAGCGCCTCCTCCCGCAGGAAGGGCGAGGCCAGGATGTTGTCCACCCCGGTCGTGAGCGCCTGGATCCACTCGAGCCGCGCGGCCTTCTCGATGTCCCCGTCCCGGAGGTGGGGCCCGATGATGACGATGATTTGCGCCTCGGCGAAGGCGTCCCCCGCCTCGTCGCTGGTCTCGGCCGCCGAAATGGAGACCTCGGGAAACAGGGGCGCGAGGTGATCCCGGAATCTGCCGGCGTCCGCGTTGACGATGAGCATGTTCCACATCAGATCGGATTCTTTCCTTTCGGTTTCCCGGAGGATGGCATCCTAGCAGGAAACCGCCGCCCGAAACCTGTCCCCGTTGCGTCCCTGCGCCCTCCGCTCTTCCCTACCCCCTCTCGGCCGCGCCGAGGAAGAGGCCGACGGCGGAGAAGTCCCGCTTGCCGAGCCCGTCGCGCGAGGCCATGCGGTAGACCTGGGCGGCGGCGGCGCCGGTGGGGCAGGGGAGGCCGAGGTCCATCAGGGCCGCGACGGCGAGCCCCACGTCCTTGAGCATGAGGTCCACCGTGAAGCCCGCCTCGAAGTCCCGGCTCGCCGGGGAGCCCTCGACCAGGCCCGGGCAGGGGGGATCCTTCTCCATCACCCAGCCCCCGCCGCTGCTCGTGCGGATCACCTCGTGGAGAATATTGGGGTCCACCCCCGCGGCCTTCCCCATGGCGAAGGCCTCGGCCGCCGCCACCATGGTCACCCCGGCGATGAGGTTGTTGCAGAGCTTGGCCACCTGCCCCGCTCCGTTCTCCCCCACGTGGACGATGTTCTTTCCGAGGAGGGCGAGGAGGGGGCGGGCCTTCTCGAAGCCCTCGGCCGTCGCCCCCGCCATGACGGTGAGGCTGGCGGCCTCGGCCCCCATCACCCCGCCCGAGACCGGCGCGTCCACGGCCAGCGCCCCGCGCCCGGCGGCCTCCCCGGCCAGGCGGCGGCTCGTCCCCGGGTCCACCGTGCTGAGGTCGATGAAGAGCTGCCCCTCGCGGGCGGCGTCGAGCAGCCCCCCCTCGCCGAGGTAGACCTCCTCGATCTCCTTTCCCGTGGGCAGCGAGGTGAGGACGGCGTCGCAGGCGAGGGCGACCTCCCCCGGGCTCTTCCCTTCTTTGGCCCCGGCCGCCACCGCCCGGCGGACCGCCTCGGGATTCACATCCACCACGGTGACCTCGTGGCCGGCCGCCAGGAGGTGGGGAACCATCCGGCCTCCCATCTCTCCCACCCCGATAAAGCCCAGACGCATCATCCCTCGCTCCTCCCCGTGTCGGTGAACGGCCGCCTCCCCCCGCCCGCGCGGAGGGGAGGGGAAGATGCCGGATCGGGCCCAGGGGCCCGCCGCCCCGGTTTGACCCGGGCGCGGCCCTTTTGTTATCAAAGACATCTGGCCGGAGGCGCCGCCCCTCCGGCCCCCGAGGACCGGCCTTGCGGAGTCGCCCCGATGTTCGACGATACTGAGAACCGCGACCAGTATAAGCGGATTCTCGAAGAAGTCGTGATTCTGCGCCACCCCTACACCGGAATCGTCTCGGGCTACCACGAGCTCGGCTACCACATCCTGGGCCCCCAGAAGGAGGGCGGCGCCGGCTCGGTCCACATCTCGGGCAAGCTCTACGTCTCCCCCAAGCTCGTCTGGACCCCCTCCGAGGCGCAAAAGACCTTCGGGGAGATTTTCGAGGACAGCGAGCTCATGGACGCCAACCTCATGGGCCGGGTGTTCGCCTTCCCCGCCGCGGTCTCGGGCAACCTCGACATCGAGAACGACCATTTGAAGATCACCAACCATGAGTGGAGCCTCGACTCCCTCGTGGAGAAGGTGATGGACAGCCTCCAGAGGCGCGAGATCACCGACGAAGGCGTCGTCCGCACCCCGAACATCCAGTTCTACCCTCTCGCCGTCCAGCGCTTCATCCACGAGATTTTGGGAGAGGAATTCTCCTAGGCGCCGCGCAGTTTCCCTCCCCCTTCGTGGTAGGGTGAGGGGGAAACGGGCGGCTTCTCCTCCCGGGAGGAGATGGGCGCGCGCGGCGCGCGCGGCGCGTGCAGGGGCCGTGCAGGGCGCGGCCTGACTTCGGACTTCGGCCCGTCGAGAGCCTCTGGATCGAACGACGAGCTCAGTCGAGCCGTCGAGCGCGCGCCGCCCTCGGCTTGATCTCGGGTCGAATGCCGCCGAGCGGGGGGGAGTGGGCAGGACTTTCCGGGGAGGAGCCGGACGGATGGCCGCACAGGATGGCGAATTTCGGAGAGGGAGGTCGCGCGCGCGCCTTCGCGGCGAAGAGGGTCAGGCCATGGTGGAGTACGTCCTCGTCCTCGCCCTCGTCGCCTTCGTCGTGTTCTCCGCCGTGCGGGCGATCGGCGTCGGCGTGGCCGACCTGCTGGCGCCCGTGATCGCCTTCTTCTCCCCCTGAAGCCGGGGGCTTACCCTTAAGCCGGGGGCTTCCCCTGAAGCCGGGGGAGGGCGGCTGCCGGCGGGGCTTCGCGATCACGGGAGCGGGAAAATGACGGACCGCCGTCTGGTGGGAAAACCCTTCCCGCGGCTCGACTCCGCCGAGAAGGTGGCGGGGGCGGCCGCCTTCGGGGACGACGTGCGCCCGCCGGGCTGCCTCACCGCCCGCCTCCTCCTGAGCCCGCATCCCCACGCGCGCATCCTGAAGATCGATGTCTCCCGCGCCCTCCGGGTCCCGGGCGTGCGCGCCGTCCTGACCGCCCGGGATCTTCCCTCCGTCCGCTACGGGCGCCTCGTGCGCGACGAGACCCTCTTCGCCACGGATCGGGTGCGCTACGCGGGCGAGCGCGTCGCCGCCGCCGCGGCCGAGGATGCGGAGGCGGCCGAGGAGGCGATCCGCAGAATCCGGGTGGAGTACGCCCCCCTCCCCGCCGTCTTCACCCCCGAGGAGGCGATGGCCGAGGGCGCGCCCATCCTCCACGAAGATCTTCCCGCCTACCGCGCCTTTCCGAACATCATCCGCTACGGGAACGTGGCGACCGAGATCCGCATCCGCGCGGGGGAGGCCGAAAGGGGGTTCGACGGGGCCGACCTCGTCTTCGAGGACGAATACGACACCCCCCGGGTGCACCAGGGCTATCTCGAGCCCCGCGCCATGGTGGCCGAGCCCGCCCCGGGCGGGGCCACCCTCGTCCGCACCCCCACCCAGGCGGCCTTCACCGTGCGGGCGATCATGGCCGACATCCTGGACCTTCCCCTCCACAAGCTGCGCGTGGTGAGCACCCACGTCGGGGGCGCCTTCGGGGGCAAGTCCCAGCACCTCCTCGAGGCGGTGGCCGTCGCCCTCAGCCGCCGCACGGGCCGGCCCGTCCGCCTCACCCTCACCCGGGAGGAGGACATGCGCACGGGCAACCCGCGCCACCCTTACGGGATGCGGATCCGCACCGGCCTCACCCGGGACGGGCGGCTCCTCGCGCGCGAGGTGCGCATTCTCTCCAACAACGGGGCCTACTGCATGGGCGGCCCCCTCGTCCTCGGCAAGTCCACCTACACCTGCACGGGCCCCTACCGGATTCCCCACGTGCGGGTGGACGGCCTGCTCGTCTACACGAACCTGCCCCCGAGCGGCTCCTACCGGGGGCTGGGCGTCCCCCAGGTGGCCTTCGCCTGCGAGCGCCACATGGATCGCATCGCCCACGAGATCGGGATGGACCCCCTCGAGCTGCGCCTGCGCAACGCCGTCGAGGAGGATGACCTCGACCCCGCCGGCGTCCGCCTGCGGAGCGTGAGCCTGCGCGAGACGCTGGAGCGCGCCGCCGGGGAGGCGGGCTGGCGCAACCGGCCCCGCGCAAGCGGTCGGTCCGCCGGTGACGGGCGCCGGGTCCGCGGCTTCGGGATGGCCTGCGTGCGCTACCCGACCGGCGGGGGCGCATCCGGGGCGGTGGTCAAGGTGGACGAGGAGGGCGGGGTGGTCGTCCTGGCCGGCTGCTCGGATCTGGGCACGGGGACGGCGACCGTGCTGGGCCAGGTGGCGGCCGAGGTGCTCGGGGCGGAGATGGGCGACGTTCGCCTTCAGATCGCCGACACCGAGACCACCCCCTTCGACGCCATCACCGGGGCGAGCCGCACCATCTTCAACATGTGCCACGCCGTCCGCCGCGCGGCCGAGGACGCCCGCGAGCAGCTTCTCGCCCAGGCCGCCCGGATGCTCGAGACCGATCCCGGCGACCTCGAGGTCCTGCCCGGGCGCATCGGGGTGCGCAGCGCGCCGGGCCGCTCCCTCCCCCTGGCCGAGGTGGCCTACGCCGCGACCTGGGACGGGGCGGGGCCGCTCACCGGCCGGGGGGCCTACCGGGGGGAGAATCCCCCCTACGCGGCGGAGAACGTCGAGGGGCACCCCGAGCCCTCGCGGCCGGGTCCCGAGTTCGCCACCCACGTGGCCGAGGTGGAGGTGGACCGCGGGACGGGGGAGGTGCGCGTCCTTCGCATCGTGAGCGCCCAGGACGTGGGCTTCGCCATGAATCCCCTCTCCCTCGCCGGC
>JAZGDQ010000061.1:0-9522 GCA_036477985.1 bacterium | reverse complement strand
AAATTCTCGCCCTCAACGACCCCTCCACCTCGGCGCTCTATTACGACAACACCTATTCGGGGGGTGTCATCTCCCTCCAGGTCCTCCCGCGCCACTTCTCGAAGGGGGAGACCTTCCTCGATGAGTTGAAGTACATCTACCGCCGGATGCTCAGCGCGCCCCACACCGACATCCGCACGGTGGTGAAGGGGAAGTTCCTCCCCTTCGAGCGCTCCGTCCGCCTGCGGCGGGAGAAGGGCGTCGAGCGGGCCGAGTTCGATCTCCAGGGGCTCATGGGGCGCCGTCCCACGGCCCTCGCCCGCATGGAGGCGCGCGAGCGGCTCGAGGCGACCCAGCCCTTCGGCGGCCCCCGCACGCAGGAGGAGGTGAAGGAGGAGCGCGCCTTCCGCCAGAGCTCCCTAACGCCTGCCTACACAGGGAGCTACCGGGGCAAGGTGGTGGTCTACCTGCGCGAGGGGCGGCTCTATGAGTTCTACTACATCGATCACGCCCAGGCTTTCGAGAACGGCCTGCCGGTCTTCGACGCCTTCGTCGGGAGCATGACGTTTCTCCCGCCGGGCCTCCTGAGCCGGATGGACCTTCTCCTGGGCTTCGTGGCGGGGCGGTGAGCCCCACTCTGGATGGAGATGCCGCGCATGGCTTCGTTCGCGCCCGGGTTTTCGGGCCTCTGGGCCTGCGGGAGGTGAGATGATGGTCCCCAGCGCATCGAGGATCGCCCCGTCGCCCACATCGCCCGCGTGGACGATGCGCGCCGCCCCGGCGCAGACCCGCAGCACCTCCTCGGGCAACCTCCGGTGGGTGTCGGAGAGGATCACGAGGCGGGGTTCTTCGCTCACCGATTCCTCCCCTTCTTCCCCCGCCCCCTCCCGACCAGCAGGGGGGCCAGGTGCGCGCCCAGCCGGAGCAGGTCCCCCGCCCGGCGCGCCATGAACCACCACCGCAGAGAGGGGCGATACGAAGGGTAGATCTCCCCCATCACCTCCCCCCGCGGGAAGGCCGCCTCCCACAATAGGCGCGCCTTCGCCCGGAGGCCCTCCAGGCTCGAGAGCCAAAGGAGGTTCGCCACCGGGGGCTGCTCCCACTCCTCCTTCTCTCCCTCGATCCACCGCCCCCGGGCCGCGAGGGAGAGGAGGAATCCGTCGAGGCGCGTGGGGCGGACCCCCTCCAGCGCGCCGCGCACCTCCTCGGGAAGAAGGGGGGGCGCTCCCCCGAGGCCGCCCGCCGCCAGGGCGCCCATGCTTCGAAACGCGTAGGATAGAGGCCGGACCAGCCCCCAGGCGCGCGCCCGATCGAGCGCAGCCTTCCAGTCGAAGCGCTCCTCCTGGAGCAGGATCGCCTCCAGGTCGGCAAACCAGATTCCCGGCTCGAAATTGTGCTTCATCAGATGGGCGCACAAGATCAGCAAATGGTCCTCGGGCGCCGGGATGCGATACGGCTCCCCCAGGAAAGAGGAGCGGGAGCGCGCCCAAACCCCTTCGTTCATTCCCCCTCCGGCCAGTCGAGCCCGTGAGACGACGCGCTCATCCCCCCACACGTTCCGGTGGAGGTCGATGAGCAGATTCCCGCGCGCCCAAAGGTTCGAATAGGTCTCGTCCCGCTCGTATCCGAGCGCTTCAAGCGCCTGGGTCGCCGCCTCGAGCTCGGCCTCCTGGCGGACGACCCAGTCCACATCGTCCATGCGCCGAAGCCCCGCGTCTCGGTACACACTCTCTTGCAGGGCCGCGCCCTTGATGAGGAGGACGCGGACGCCCTCCTCTCGAAGGGCCCCTCCCAGGCGGCGGAGCTCGGCCTCCCAGGCCGCGTTGGAGATGGCGATGCGGCGGTGCTCCGCCCGAAGCTCGGCCGGGGGCTCCACCCCCGCGGCCCTCAGGTGATGGAACAGCAAACCCCCTGCGCCGCGGCGGAGCGCCTCCTCCACGGCCTCGCACCAAACGGCCTCGGAGGCCTCGGAGGCGCCGCGGGCGAATCGCCCCGCTTCTCGTGCGCTCAAGCAGAACCTTCCACAGGCATCTAGGAGCACCTGTAAAGGGGGAGCGGCTACTTCCCCGAGGCTCGCCTTCGCACTCATCACCCTCTCCCCTCGAGCGTCTCCCACAAACGCCGGGCCGCCTCGCTCAGGTCCCCCCACTCCAGGCGGAAACACCTCGCTCCCTCGATGGGGTCGAACCAGCGGGGAAAGAGGTCCTCTCCCATGGGGGTCATCGCCTGAGAGAGGAGCCCCCGCAACGCCTCCCCCCAGCGGAGTGGAAAAAGGCGCGCGCCCGCACGCTCCGGCGAGAAGGCCGGGAAGACAAGAGCGGTGACGGGGCCGGAGAAGCCGGGCACGAACCCACCCTCGGCGAAGGCGTCCACGAAATGGTAGGCAGAGTCGAGGGATCGGGGATCGGGGTGGAAGGTGAATACGGGCGAGGGTTTCCTCAGGGGGGAAAGGGCGCCGAAGGTGCGCTCATCGAAGCGGAAAAGGCGCGGCACGCGGGCGAGGCGCCCCTCGCCGGGAACAAGGAGAGCGTTGTCGTCCGTCACGGGCGAGGCTCCCAGCGCCACGAGGGCCATGGCCAGGCTCGTCTTGCCCCGGTCCTCGCCCCCGACGATGAGGACGGCGCCCGAGGACGTCTCGACAGCCGCCCCGTGGAGGTGGAGATAGCCAAAACTTTCGACAGCCTTGCAGAGGAGATCGAACGAGAGATGACTCTCGAAATGGGCGATGGCGCTCCCGAGATCGTCCGTGCGGAAGCGCTCCTCATCGTCCACGGTCATCACGACGACGCGGGGCGAGAGAGGACCCTGCTCGATCCCCGGCGGGGGCCTCTCCCCCTCGGAGCCGATCTCTCGAAGAACCCTCCCGCCATCCGCGCCTGGAAGCCAATCGAGGGCGAAATGGGTCGTCTTCGTCGGCCGAGCCGATCCGACTGCGAGCGCGGACCGCCCACCGCCCCGCATGTGGCTGAACAGGAAGGCGGCGTGCTCGCGGAAGGGAGCACAGTCGGAGGAGAATTCGAAGGAAATCCAGGGGAGGTCGCCGGATTCCTCGGGCCAACTGAGAATCGGGTAGACCAGAAGCGCCCTTTCGGGAAGATCCTCCATCACCCTCTCTCTCGCAGGCTGAAGGCCGGGCCCAAAATGCAAGGCTGCCCCTTCCACACTATCACCCAGTATCACAATTTTGGGGAACCGGCCTATGACGCGCGGCCTTTAGACGACAAACCACAGGGGTGGGGGGAAGTCTCAAAGCTGCAAATGCACCGCTCGAGTGCCCTTTGCTTTGAACCTCATCGCCGGAAAAGTTATGAGTGGGATTCACATCCCGTCTCTCGGCCTACCCATGAAGGATGCAACCCTTTTCCGCGAATTTTCGTTTCGCCGGACGACTTCGGTGGGAACGTTGCGGATGCGTTTTGGCGTTACTTGTCGAATAGTTTTTTAACCGCATCTTTGCTGTCGCTGTCTTTTGATTGGGGTATACAACGCTTCTTCACACGGATAAATCCTGGCGGACAACTACGATGGCCTGCTTGATGGTGGGCCTCGGCGGCTCCCGCCAAAACGGTGATGACGACGGGAACCACATAGGGGAGGAGCGCCACCCCCTTGACGAGCAGCTCTCTGCGGGTGGTTTGACCGGAGAGGGCCTCCGGCTTGCCGTCCGATTCGGTCATCATGCCCCCCTTCCCCCTGCCTCTCGTTCCGACGGGCCCATCAAAACCCCACAATTATACACATACTCGTAAGATCGCGACAATCACTCCGAAGGGGAGGCCCCCTTGGCCGAGAATCCCCCACTCCCCGGGCTGGTCACGAGATTCCGCGCATCCTCAATAGGCCGGGCGTGGCCCACCTCGTGGCGGCATGGCGCCCTGACGGCCGTGTCGATCACCTCAAAAGTTTCTTTTCCCAAAATTGCGCCAACAAGATCCGCACGTCGTGAAGCGCTCGGTCACGGTCCACCTCGTAGCGGGATGCCACCTCGACGGCCATGTCCTCCTCCCCATGCACACCGTCGCACAGGTCCCAGACGAGTTCCGCCGTCGGATTCAAGAAATGGGCCCGCTGGCTCTCCGGGTCGAACAGCAGAACCTCCTCATCCACTTTCCGCCGTACGATGCCCGGTCGCCGCGTCGGAAGACGAGTCATCCACCCATCCTCTCGCGCCTCAGAGCGCTCCGGCGCATGCCGCCCTCTCGCCGCAACGGCATCCCGGGAACTCATGGGTCCACCTCCAGGGCGGCGCAGAAAGGCATCTCGGGCGGACCGGGGGGCATCCGCGAAGGGCCCTCGGCCGGTTTTTGGGGGCCCCGCCACGCGATTTCGGGAGAGCTCGGCGCGGGCCTCTGATCTTCCATCGGATTGCTCCTCGAATTCTCCAGCCGCCCTTCCAGGCTGTTGAGAATGGCGCAGTTACGCTGCTTCCCCCCCTAGTGTTATTTATAATCTGCATGATGGGCGATTGCAAATTTATTTGGGCGGATCTGTGACCTGGCACACAGGAGAGCGGAAAATACTTGTCCTCCCGGGGGTGTTTCCGGCTCTTTTGAGGGAGAGGCGGAGGCTCCGGGCGCGCGGCGCGCGCCGGGGGGGAGGAGGCGGGGGATGGTACAATCGGGCGAGGCCGCCGCCGTCCTCCTGATCAAGGGCGCCGCCCTTTTGGACGCCGTCCTCGCGCGCGCCCGCGCCTGGGGGCTGATGCGCGCCCTCTCCTTCGCCTTCCGGAGCATGGGCGCTCTGGGGTGTGCCCCCGCGGACGCTCTTCCCCTCCTTCCGCCCGCGAGGCGCTCGAGGCGGTCCGGCCCTGCGCTGGCGGTTCATGGCGCGCCGGGCGGGCGATCTGATCCGCCTCGGCGTGCGCCTCGCCCCGATGGGGCGGGGGAGGAGGCGGGACGAATGAAGGGGAAGGCGTGGATGAAGGAGGAGGAGGAATTGAAGGCGGCGGAGGGAATCAAGACGGAGGAGGGAATGAAGGAGGAGGAGGGAATGAAGGAGGAGGGAATGAAAGCGAGGATGCGCGGATGAGCGGTGAGGTGCGCCTGGCGGTTCTCTCCGACACCCATGGGAGGTTGACCGAGGACGTTCGACGCGCCTGCGCCGGGGCGGAGCGCATCCTCCACGCGGGCGACGTGGGCGGAGGCGTCATCCTCGATTTGCTCGAGGAGGCCGCGCCGGTGACGGCGGTCGCGGGGAACGTGGATCCGCCCGACGAGGCCCCGCTCCGGGCCACCGTCGAGGCGGGCGGCTGGCGGGTCCTCGTCCAGCACATCGTCTGGAGCCGGGGGGGGCCCTCGGGCGAGGTTCTCGACCTGCTGGGGCGCCAGGGGGCCGACCTCGTCGTCTTCGGCCACACCCACCAGCCCCTTTGCCAGCGGACGGGGGGGACGGTGTTTCTCAATCCGGGGAGCTGCGGCCCCCGACGCTTCTCCCTCCCGCGCACCTACGCCGAGGCCCTGCTCAGCCCCCGGGAGGGATGTTTCCGCATCTTCGACCTCGACGCGCCCCCCGGCGCGCCTCCCCTGCGCGAGGTCCGCTTCCCGCGGGGGTAGGGGCCATCTGGCGATGGCCCACATCTGGCGATGGCCCACATCCGGCGATGGCCCCCGTTGAAAAGGGCGCGATGAAGAGGATAGAATCACTCAGGTTTGGCCGGAGCCCGCTCCGGCCGGCTTCCTTGACCCGACCGCCTTGAGGACCCGGCTTTGCGCGTCAAACTCGCCAAAACGGCCGGATTTTGCTGGGGCGTGGAGCGCGCCCTCGACATCGTTCTTGAGACCGCGAACGAGGCAAGCGGCCCGGTGTTCACCCACGGGCCCCTCATCCACAATCCCCCCACCGTGAAGCTCCTCGAGAAGAAGAAGGTCTACGCCACCGACCCGGAGGCGCCGGCGCCCGACACCGGTCTGGTCGTCATCCGGGCGCACGGCATCTCCCCCCAGGTGCGCGAGCGGCTCCGCGCCTCCGGGGCCGCCCTCCGCGACGCCACCTGCCCCCTCGTGGCCAAGGTGCACGGCATCATCCGCAAGCACGCGCGCCAGGGGGCGGCCACCATCATCATCGGCGAGGAGGGCCACCCCGAGGTCGAGGGCCACATGGGCTACGCCGAGGCGGGGAGCTATCTCGTCACCCGCGTGGAGGAGGTCGAGCGCCTCCCCCGGGATCTGGGCGAGGTCATCGTCGTCGCCCAGACCACGCTCAACATGGAGGAGTTCGCCCATGTGGTGGACGCCATCCGGGCGCGCTACCCCCAGGCGAAGATGTTCAACACCATTTGCGACGCCACCGAGGAGCGCCAGCGGGAGGTGCGCGCCCTCGCTCCCAAGGTGGACCTCATGGTCGTCGTGGGGGGGCGCAACAGCGGGAACACCAAGCGCCTCGTCGAGGTGGCCCGCGAGGAGGGGGCCGAGGCCGTCCTGATCGAGACCGAGGAGGAGGTAGACCCCGATTTCCTCAGGAAATTCAAGGAGATCGGGGTGACGGCCGGCGCCTCCACCCCCGACTGGATGATTCGCCGGGTGGTGAACCGCATCGAGACCATCCCGCCCGCCGAGAATCGCCTCCTCGAGCGCGTCGTCGAGTGGCTCAAGATTCTCTCGCGGGCGAACGTCCTCCTCCTCCTGGCGGCGGCCATGGGGGCGGTGGCCACGGCGGCGCTGGGAGGCTTCGCCCCCGAGGGGAGGCTCGTGGCCCTGGCGGCGCTCTACCTCTTCAGCCTCCACACCCTGAACCGCTGCGCCAGTTATGAGGCCGACCGCTACAACGAGCCGAACCGGGCGCACTTCTTCGAGCGTCATATCCGGGCCCTCTACGGGGCGGCGGCGGCGGCGGGGCTCGCCTCCCTCGCCCTGGGCGCGTCGATCTCCTGGATCGTGGCGGCCGTCCTCGCGGGCGGGATGGCGCTGGGGATCTTCTACAGCGCCCGCCTGGAGCCGCGCGCCCTCCACGTGAGCCGGGCCATGGACTTTCCCGCCTCGAAGACCCTTGTCGTGGCCGTGGGCTGGACGGTGACGCTCGGGGTGATCCCGGCCCTCGCCGCGCCCGGGCCGGTGGGGCCCGCCCTGCCCGTCGCCCTCCTCTTCGCCTTCTCCCTCTCCCTCATTCGCTCGGGGATCGTCGAGATGCGCGACATGCAGGGGGACCGGATCGTGGGCAAGCGCACCCTTCCCATCGTCTTGGGAAAGGAGCCGACCATGACGCTCCTGTGCGCGGTGTGCTCGGCCCTGGCCGTCCTGCTGGCGGCGAGCGTGGTGAACGGAACGCTCGGGGCGCGGATCGGGCTGGCCATGCTCGCCCCGGTGGCCTACGGCGGGTTCTGCCTCTATCTCTTCCGGCGCAAGGTTCTCGGCCACGGCGGGTTGACCGAAGCAGCCCTGGATCTGAAATTCATCATCGCGGGCCTAGCGGCGCTCCTGGCGATCTCGGTATAGCCTAAAACGAAATGTAGTAGTGATTTCAGTGGTTTAAAGATATATCTTCGAGTTTATTCGAGAAAATTTCCCCGGGCGATCTTCCCGGAGGGCGGTCCCGCCGCGCCCGGCCGGCCGGCCCGGGGGCGAGGGGGGGGGATGGTGCGGGCGCGAATTGATCGTGGCGGAAAAGGGGCGCCGCTCCAGCGGAGGGGCTCAGCCCCGGCGGAAGGCCCTCGCCCCAGGGGGCGGGATTCCCTCCCGGCCGGAGGGGTCAACTCCCCCGCACGGCGCGCTTGGAGGCCTTCAGGGGGTTCAGCTTCTTCTCGAGGGGGGCCTCGTACTCCACCTTGACGTGGGTCGCGAGCGGGCAGCGCCCCCGGGACCAGCGGTTCTCCGGATTGGGGAATTTCGAGCAGTACTTGCCCTTGGGCAGCTCGACCACGCTGGCGCACGCCTTCGTTTCGTCGTCCCCCTTCAGGCACTCCTCCACGACGGGGTAGCAGCTCTCCCCGTTGTATCCGCAGCCGTTTTTCCCGTTCTCGCCCTTGGTCGCGAAATGACACTCGACGGGCGCCTCAAGCAGGGTGCATTCCATCGCCTACCTCTCGCTCTCTCGTGGCCGGTGGGTCCGCCGCGGGGCGCCGCAGCGCGCCCCCTCGAATCGGCGGCCAAGTTTAGGGGATCCCCCCCGGGGGGCGCAAGCCCCCCTCGCACCCCAGGCCCTTCCTCCCCCTCTCCAAGGGCCGGAGGCCGGGCCCCGAGACCGGGCGGCCGGGCAGGGGAGCTGGGGAGGTGAGAAGGGGGGAGGAAAAGGCGGCCCGGGCGGGGGCGCCCCATTTAATTGGGCAGAAACAAACGCGAAACACCCTGGAAACATAGGACCTGTAGAAATGCTCCGTGGGTGCGGCGCGCGGGCGAAGGTCCGGGGCCGGGCGATCCGATTGACCTTTGTCCTCGCCGTGTTATATTCGCCTCGGCTCAATCTCTTGGCATCAAACACTCGGCAGGGGAGAGAAGTCCATGCGTTTGATCGTGGCCGTCATCAAGCCCTTCAAGATGGACGAGGTGAAAGAGGCGCTCGGCGCGGTCGGGGTGGCGGGCATGACGGTGACCGAGGTGCGGGGTTTCGGCCGCCAGAAGGGGCACACCGAGCTCTACCGCGGGAGCGAATACGTCGTCGACTTCCTGCCCAAGATCAAAATCGAGATTCTCGCCGAGGATGGCAAGGTGGACGCCATTGTGGACACCATCATGAGCGCCGCGAAGACCGACAAGATCGGCGACGGCAAAATCTTCGTCCTCTCGGTCGAGGACTGCATCCGCATCCGCACCGGAGAGCGCGGCGACGAGGCCATCTAGCCGCGTCCCTCCATGACTCCTTCCCTCGAGCTTCTCTCGGAACTGGAAAAAGAGCTTCACGAATCGGCCTCCGCCGCGAGCCGCTGGGAGCGGTCCGCCTTTCTGGGCCAGGTCAAGGAGAACCATTCGCGCGGCGGCGCCCTCCTCTCCGACGCCCACCGCGAGGGGGCCGGGGGGCTCGAGCTGTGCGCGGCGCGCTCGGCCTTCATCGACGCCCTTCTCGGCCAGGTGTGGTCCCACGCCCTTTGCGCCTGGGAGGAGGAGACCCGCCGCCCCGAGGCGCTCCCGCCCTGCGCCATGCTCGCCATCGGGGGCTACGGCCGGGGAGAGCTCTCCCCCGGCTCGGACATCGACCTCCTCTTCCTCTTCCCGAAGCGCTCGGCCGAGGGAAGCCGCCTGGTGCGGACGGCCCTCTACCTTCTCTGGGACGCCGGCCTCAACATCGGCCACAGCGCCCGCACCCTGCCCGAGTGCATGCGCATCGCCCGCGAGGACTTCCAGAGCGAGACGGCCATGTTGGAGTTTCGCCTGGTGGCGGGCGAGGAGGAGGTGGCCGCGGAGTTCTCCCGACGCCTCCAGGGCCATCTCCGGCGCTCGGGGAAGAGCTCCCACCTCAAGCGCCGCCTCCGGGAGCGGAGCGAGCGCTACAGCTCCTGGGATCCGTCGGTCTACGTCCAGGAGCCCAACATCAAGGAGAGCGCGGGCGGCTTGCGGGACCTGCACATGGTCCTGTGGCTCGCCCGCGTCTTCGGCGCCGAGGGGCTCGAGGGGA
>JAZGDQ010000060.1:0-2200 GCA_036477985.1 bacterium | reverse complement strand
CCCACCGCCGCCTCCTCGCCCGGATGGGTGCTGCCGGCCACGATCACCACCTCTTCCCCCGCCAGGCCGAATTTTCTCCGCAGGCCGATGGGGTCCTCGTCCAGCTCCGGAGGGGGAGCGTCGTATTTGATGTTCCCCGCCGCGAACACACCGCCCGCCCCCAGCGCCCGGAAGCGGTCCGCATCGGCCTCCCCGCGCGCGGCGACGCCCGCCAGCTTCCCGAGCGCGGCGGCGAACAGAAACCGCAGCCGCATGTAGCCCCGGAAGGAGTCCTCCGAGAGGCGCCCGTTGATCACGCACACGGGCACCCCCCGGCGCGCCGCCTTCCAGATTAAATTGGGCCAGAGCTCGGTCTCGACCAGCGCCAGCACATCGGGCCGGATCCGCTCTAACGCGCCGCGGACGGCGAAGGGGTAATCGAACGGAAGATAAAAGACATACTCCACGCCCTCGATCCGCTCGGCTTCCTCCCGGCCGGTTTCGGTAACGGTCGAGAGGACGATCCGCAGGCCCGGGCGCTTTTTCAAGAGCGCGGGCAGCAGCGCCGCCGCGACGCCGACCTCCCCGACCGAAACGGCGTGGATCCAGATCCGCTCCCCGCCCTCGAGGGGGCGAAGGTGGCGGACGAAGCCGAGGCGCTCGGCCATGCCGGTGAGCGGGGCGCCGCGCTTCCAGGAGCGGGCGATAAAGTAGGCACCGATGAGGGGGGAGCAGAGGAATATCGCCAAGTTGTAGAGAATGTAGGCCAGCGCCCTCATGACGCGCCCCCCGCCGGGCCGGACCGGCCGGATGGGCGGATCGAGGGGATCGAGGCCAGCGCCTCTTCGTTCACCGCCGCGAGGCGCGACTCGAGCTCGGCCTTGTGGGCTTCGAGCCCGGCGTCGTCGATCCCCGGGGGAATCTCCATCGCCTCCCCGTAGGAGACAACCAACTTCGCGAACGGAAGCGGAACGATCGTCCCGTCCCAGGTGGGGAGCCGGACGCTTCGCGTGGCGGCGAACCCGAGGGGGACGATGGGGCGCCCCGTCATCGCCCCCATAAAGATCACCCCCGGCTTCACCTTATCGGGGGGGCCGACGGGCCCGTCGGGAGTGAAGATCGGGTGCCACCCCCCCTCCGCCGCCCGGGCGAGCTGGCGCAGGGCCGAGGAGCCTCCCTTGTCCCTCCCGTCCATCCGCCCCGAGGAGCCCCGTACGCTCTTGCCGCCCAGCTTGGCCATGATGCGCGCGAGGAGCTCGCCGTCCCGGCTCCGGCTGGCCAGGCACACCCAGGGAAGCGTCGGGAAAAAATAGGGCGCGATTCCGATGTGCCGGTGCCAGAAGACACCGATATGGCTCTCATCGAGGGAGGAGAGAACGCGGGCGTGAAATTCCGGCTGGAGACTGATCCCCTCCACCGTCAAATAGATGAGGCGAAGAAGGCCGGAGACGCCGCCGGCCGCGAGCCGGGTGAGAACCGGCGCTCCCGGGTCGCGCCCCAAGTCATCGTAGGCCGGAGTTTCGGGCCTCCCTTCCGCGCTCAAGGGCCCCCCTCCAGAAGCGGTCGGATGCGCGAGGCCGCCCGCCCGTAGGGATTGCCGCCCTCCAGGGCCGCGCGGATTTTCTCGAACACCCGGATCTGGCGCCCGCGGGCCTCCTCATCCTCCAGCAGCGGATGCAGCGCCCCGGCGATCCGCCCCCCCCTCACCTGCCGCTGGTAGAGCTCGGGAGCCACCTCCCGGCCCGCGAGCAGGTTGACGAGGCTCATGTAGTCCACCTGGACCAAAAAATACTTCGCCAGGAGAGAGGTGAGAAAATCGCTCGCATAAAGAACGGTGAGCGGGGTGTCCAGAAGGGCCGTCTCAAGAGTGGCCGTCCCGCTGGCCACGGCGGCGGCGTCCGCCGCGCGGATGAGCTCGTGCTGGCGGCCCCGGACGACGCGCACGAAATCCGCCCCCTCTCCCCCGCCCGCCCGTTCAGCCCGTTCCCGGACCGCCCCCTCGGGCAGCGCCTCGGCCTCTGAAACCAGACACAGGGTGCCGGGGGAGCGCTCCTTGAGGAGGCGGGCGGCATCCAGCATGGGCCCGAGCAGGCGATCGATCTCCCGGCTCCGGCTGCCCGGCAAAAAAGCCGCCACCCGCGCCTCCGCCGGAAGGCCGAGCGCGGCGCGGGCCGCCTCCTTAGAGGGCGCATCGCGCAGGCCGTATGCCACGGGACTTCCG
>JAZGDQ010000006.1:0-3220 GCA_036477985.1 bacterium | reverse complement strand
CGTGAGCTCGTGGCCGAGGATTGTCCCCACCGTGCGGTTCATGTTCCCGATGGGCAACTCGAGCTTGACCGGTTTTTTATCCTCGAGCGCCTCCCGGCACCCGGGAACCAGGGTGGTCATGTCGAGGGTCTTCTCGAGGCCGTGGTCCTGGCCGCGGACGTTGTGGATGGCGACGTCGGGCCCCATGTCGGGTTTGTGGAGGATGGGCGCGAAATCGAGCCCTTTCGCTTTCCAGTGATCGACGGCCTCGCGGACGTTGAGCTTGTCCACCCTGCCGATCATCTCCTTCACCGTGCAGAAGCCCAAGCGGGCCATGTACTCGCGGACCTCCTCGGCGACGAAGCGGAAGAAATTCTCCACGAACTCCGGCTTGCCCGAGAATTTCTTGCGGAGCTCGGGGTCCTGGGTGGCGATCCCGACGGGACAGGTATTCAGGTGACACACCCGCATCATGATGCAGCCCATCACGACGAGCGGCGCGGTGGCGAAGCCGAACTCGTCCGCACCGAGCATGGCGCCGATCACCACATCGCGCCCGGTCTTCAGCTGGCCGTCCACCTGGACGACGATCCTGTCGCGCAGGCGGTTCATCACGAGAACCTGCTGGGTCTCTGCCAGACCCAGCTCCCAGGGGGTGCCGGCGTGCTTGATGCTGGTGATCGGGGAGGCGCCCGTTCCGCCGTCGTGGCCCGAGATGAGGACCACATCGGAGTGGGCCTTCGCGACGCCCGCCGCCACCGTCCCCACCCCGATCTCGGAGACCAGCTTCACGTGGATGCGGGCCGAGGGGTTGGAGTTTTTTAGATCGTAGATGAGCTGGGCCAGGTCCTCGATCGAGTAAATGTCGTGGTGCGGCGGAGGAGAGATGAGCCCCACGGCCGGGGTGGAGCTGCGCACCTTGGCGATCCACGGATACACCTTGCTTCCGGGCAGCTGGCCGCCCTCGCCGGGCTTGGCGCCCTGGGCCATTTTGATCTGAAGGTCGTCGGCGTTGGTGAGGTATTCGCTGGTGACCCCGAAGCGGCCCGAGGCCACCTGCTTGATCGCGCTCCGCCTGAGATCGCCGTTTTCGTCCGGCATGTAACGCGCCGAATCCTCCCCGCCCTCGCCGGTGTTGGACTTGCCGCCGATGCGGTTCATGGCGATGGCGAGAGTTTCGTGCGCTTCCTGGCCGATGGAGCCGTAGGACATCGCCCCCGTGCTGAAACGTTTCATGATGGACTCGACTGACTCCACCTCTTCGATCGGGACGGGCTCTTTGGCCCAGTTGAATGCGAGGAGGCCGCGCAGGGTGGCGAGCTTTTTGCTCTGATCGTCCACCAGCCCGGTGTATTCCTTGAAGACTTTGAACTGGCCGGTCTGGGTGGCGTGCTGGAGCTTGAAGACCGTCTCGGGGTTGAAGAGATGGTATTCCCCGTCGCGGCGCCACTGGAGATACCCCCCGCTTTCGAGCTCTTCGGTCATGGCGTGGCGCTCGGGGTAGGCCTTCCGGTGGCGCTTGAGCACCTCCTCGGTCACGACGTCGATCCCGATACCGCCGATCCGCGAGGGAGTCCAGGTGAAATACTGATCGACGAATTCTTTGTTGAGTCCGATGGCCTCGAAGATCTGGGCGCCCCGGTAGGACTGGATGGTCGAGATGCCCATCTTCGAGATGACCTTGATGATGCCCTTGCTCAGGGCGGCGATGTAGTTTTTGACCGCCGTTGGGTGATCGATCTCCTCGAGGAGTCTGTTGCGGATCATGTCGTCGATCGTCTCGAAAGCGAGATAGGGGTTGATGGCCCCGGCGCCGTAGCCCAGGAGAAGGGCCATGTGGTGGACCTGGCGCGCCTCGCCGGTTTCGATGAGCAGACCGGCGCGCGTGCGCGTCCCCTCGCGGACGAGGTGGTGGTGCACCCCCGCGGTGGCAAAGAGGGCGGGAATGGGAGCGAGTTCCCCGGAAACGCCGCGGTCGGAGAGGACGATCAGGGTGTACCCCTCCCGTATGGCGGCGCTGGCTTTTTCGCAGAGCTCCTCCATCGACCGCCGGAGGCCCTCGACGCCCTCCTCGGCCCGGAAGAGCATGGGAAGCGTGATCGTCTTCAAACCCGACTGATCCAGATGGACGAGCCGGTAGAATTCCTCGTTGCTGAGGATGGGAGATTCGATCTTGACCTGACGGCACGATTCGGCCTCGGGCCTGAGCAGGTTCCGCTCGGGCCCGATCGTGGTCGAAAGCTGGGTGACGATCTCCTCCCGGATGGCGTCGAGGGGCGGGTTCGTCACCTGGGCGAACAGCTGCTTGAAGTAGTCGTAGAGCAGCCTCGGGCGGTCGGAGAGAACGGCGAGCGCCGCGTCGTTTCCCATCGAGCCGACGGGGTCGCTCTTCAACTGGACCATGGGGCCGATGAAGAAACGCTGATCCTCGAGGGTGTAGCCGAAGGCCGTCTGCCGGTGGAGGACGGTTCCGTGGTCCGGCTCGGGGAGATGGGGCGCTTCGGGTAGATCGTCTAGGTGGACGAGGTGTTTTTCGAGCCATTCCCCGTAAGGTTCGGCCATGGTGTAGCGCTGCTTGAGCTCCTCGTCGTCGATAATGCGCCCCTCCGAGGTATCGACGAGGAATATCCGCCCCGGGTGAAGCCTCTCTTTGATCAAGACGTCCTCGGGCGGAATGTCCAGCACCCCCACCTCGGAGGCCATTATGACGAGCTCGTCCTTGGTGACGTAGTAGCGCGAGGGGCGCAGGCCGTTCCGGTCCAGCACCGCCCCGACCACGGTTCCGTCGGAGAAAGCGATGGAGGCAGGGCCGTCCCAGGGTTCCATGAGGCACCCGTGGAATTCATAAAAGGCCTTGCGGTCCTCGCTCATGGATTCATGCCCGGACCAGGGCTCGGGAATCATCATCAGGACGGCGTGGGGAAGCTCCCGGCCGGCCATAAACAAGAACTCGAGCACGTTGTCGAAGATGGCCGAGTCGCTGCCTCCCTCGATGACGATGGGAAGGATCTTCTTTAAGTCCGGCAGAAGGTCGGTTTCGCACAGCGCCTCGCGGGCGTGCATCCAGTTGATATTGCCGCGCAGGGTGTTGATCTCCCCATTGTGGCACATGTAGCGGTAGGGATGCGCACGCGGCCAAGAGGGAAATGTGTTCGTCGAAAACCGGGAGTGCACCAGGGCCAGCCCGGACTCCATGTCCGGGTCCATCACGTCGAGGAACACCATCTCGAGCTGCCCGGGG
>JAZGDQ010000059.1:0-4659 GCA_036477985.1 bacterium | reverse complement strand
TCCAAGCGGACCCGGCAAACCCTCCGGCCAAACGAAGAACTTATCCTGAAGAAAACCTTCTCGCACGGCCCCCTGAACCCTTGAGCGGCCCAGGCCGGCGGCGCACTTGAAGGCCGGCGGCGGATTTGCGGCGCTACTCGTCCGTCACGCACCCCTCCGACGCCGAGGAGACGCACTTGGCGTACTTGAACAGCGTGCCCCGCTTCGCCCGGAGGGGCGGCGCGGACCATTTGGCTCTCCTCGCCTCGATCTCCGAATCGGGCAGCGCCGCTTCCATCGTCCGGCTCTGGGCGTCGATGGTGATCTTGTCTCCGTCCTCGATGAGGCCGAGCAGCCCTCCCAGCTGGGCCTCGGGCGTGACGTGCCCGACGACGAACCCGTGCGTTCCGCCCGAGAAGCGCCCGTCCGTGATGAGCGCCACGTCTTTACCGAGCCCCGCGCCCATGATGGCCGAGGTGACGGTGAGCATCTCGCGCATGCCGGGGCCGCCCTTGGGCCCCTCGAAGCGGATGACGATGACATCGCCCTTCTGGATCTGCCCCTCCTCGAGGCCCTTCAGGGTCTCTTCTTCGGAATCGAACACCCGGGCGGGCCCCTCGAAGCGCTCGCCCTCCTTGCCCGTGATCTTGGCGACGGCGCCCTCCGGCGAGAGGTTGCCGTAGAGGATCTTAAGATGGCCGGATTTTTTGACCGGAGAGGAAACCGGCGAGATGATCTTCTGGCCCTCTTTTAAATCCGGCACGGCCTCGAGATTTTCGGCCAGCGTCTTTCCCGTCACCGTGAGGCAGCCTCCGTGGAGCAGCCCCTCTTTCAGGAGCAGCTTCTGCACCCCGGGAACGCCGCCGACTTCGTGCAGATCCCCCATCACGTACTGCCCGCTGGGCTTGAGGTCGGCCAGGTAGGGGGTGCGGTCGCTGATCCGCTGGAAATCGTCGATCGTCAGGTCCACCTCCACCGTCTTGGCGATGGCGATCAGGTGCATGACCGCATTGGTCGAGCCGCCCAGCGCCATGATGATGGTGATCGCGTTCTCGAAGGCCTCCTTCGTCAGGATGTCGCTGGGCTTGATGTCCCTCTCGAGGAGATGATAGATCGCCGCGCCCACGTTCAGGCACTCCTCCCGCTTCGCCTCGCTCATGGCGGGGTTCGATGAGCTGAAGGGCATGCTCATCCCCAGCGTCTCGATGGCCGAGGACATCGTGTTCGCCGTGTACATCCCCCCGCAGGCGCCCCCGCCCGGGCAGGCGTGGCGGATGATGTCCCGAAATCGCTCCTCCTCCATCTTTCCGCTGAACAGCTCCCCGTAGGCCTGAAACACCGAGACGACGTCGAGCTTCTCGCCGTTCAGGAATCCCGGGCTGATCGTCCCGCCGTACACCATCAGGCTCGGGCGGTTGAGGCGGCCCATCGCGATGAGCGAGCCGGGCATGTTCTTATCACACCCCGGCAGCGCCACCAGCCCGTCGTACCACTGCGCGCTGACCACCGTCTCGATCGAGTCGGCGATAATGTCGCGCGACTGCATCGAGTACTTCATCCCCTCGGTTCCCATCGAGATGCCGTCGCTGACGCCGATGGTGTTGAAGATGAGGCCCACCATTTTCTTGTCTGCGTTGATGCTCTCCTTGATCAGGTTCGCCAGGTCGTTGAGATGGAAATTGCACGTATTTCCCTCCCACCACATGCTGGCGATCCCGACCTGGGGATTCCCCATGTCGGTCTCATCCAGGCCCGCCCCGTAGAGCATGGCCTGGGACGCCGCCTGGGAGGGCGGCTGGGTGATCCGCCGGCTGTACTTGTTCAGTCCCGCTCCCTGCTCCGCCATTTCATCTGTCTCCTGGGTGCATGAATCCACTGCCCTTGAAGCGAAATCGGCTATCCCCGCTTGCCGAAAAACTCCCGGTACCTGTCGGCGAGCCGCGCCTCGCGCCAGTTGTAGCCGGTCGCGTCGGCCGCCTTCTCCATCTCCTCGCCCGTCCAGTTGTTCGTCTCCGCCAGATGCGCCAGCGAGCAAATCCCGGCCCGCCCAGACGCCATTCAGTGGATGAACGTCGAGCCGTCGGCGGCCGCTCCGCTCAGGGCGCGGCTCACCTCGGCGAGGGATTCATCGCTGAACTCCTTGGTGGACACCGGAACGTGGAGATAGGTCATCCCGAGCGCCTCGGCCTCGGCCTTGGCGCGCTCGGGCGGCAGGTCGCCATGGTCTTCGTCTGAAAGGCGCGTATTAATAATGGTTTTCACTCCCTTGGCGGCGAGCGCCTTGATGTCCTCGAGCGTGGGTTGGGAGCCGAAGGAAATATTCTCCGAAGCGTCGAACGAATCCATGTCCACTCCTTTGTGGTTTATCGGAACGTCCCCCGTCGAGGGGCGGCCCCCCCCCAGGGGAGAGGGCGCTAGCTCCTTTGGATGATTTCCCGGTAGCGGACGAGGCGGCGAGACCGCTCCCCGTCCCCCTCCCGGTGGTAAATGCCGATCAGGTTGTTGACCATCCGCTCGACGATTCGCACGTCGGGCGTTTCCCGCAAAAAACGAAAGTCGAAATGATATCCCATCCCCCGGACGATATCGCCGCACTCTGGAATCGAGACGATCTTTCCGCCCTCGAAGGGATCGAGGTAGATGGGCACGTCGGGGATTTCGTATTTCACAATAAAATGCCCGGGCATCCCCACCCCCCGGAAGGGGAGGCCCAGCCGCCGGCCGATCAAGAGGTAGACGGCCGAGAGGGTGATCGGCATCCCCCGCCTGGTGTCGAGCACACGGTTGAGGTAGCAGTTTTCGGGATCGTAGTAGTTCTCCCGGTCCCCCCGGAAGCCCAATTCCTCGTGGAGGTAGTAGGCCGTGTGCCGGACGATTTCGTCGGGCTCCTCGACCCCCTCGAGGCGGTAGCCGATCTCCCCGGCCATCTGGTCCAGCTCGGCCGTGGAGCGGCTCAGGTCTTCGAGCGGATAGCCGAACGAGGCGAGATGGAATAACCCCTCCTCGAGCCCGGAGGCGCCCGAAGCGGATACCGCCCATTCGGAGAACGCGCGCTCCAGCCTCTCGCGGTGGTAATCCTCGAGCGCCGGAGGCAGGGCGCCCCCCCGCCCCTCGCCCCGGGCCAGCCGATCCAGGAGCCGCTCCTGGTCCCCTGGGGCCATCGAGGCGATCTGCCGATCGAGCGCCTCGGCGACGGCGGGCTGGTCCTCCCCCAGGAGGGTGCACAGGGCCTTCAGCTGGGACTCGCTCAGATCCACCTAACTCTCCTCCCGCGCAGAGCGCATGGGCCGATCCATCCGGATTTCAGCCGAACTCCCCTATGCTATTCCCCGGGCGGGGAATCCTCAAATCCCCCGGAGGAAAGCGCGGCCTCCGCCGCCCGGCGGCCGCTCCGGACGGCGCCCTCGCACGTCGAGGGGAGGCCCGTCGCCGTCCAGTCCCCGGCGAGAATCAGCCCGGAAATCGGCGTTTCGGCCCGGGGGCGATAGGATTGCTCCTCGGCCCCGCCCGCCCATGTCGCCGCCCTCTCGCGCACGATGAGGACCCGCCCGGCCGATGCCCCGGGCAGAATTTTCGCGGCCTCCTCCCAGGCGGAGGCTTCGATCTCCCGGCGCGGGGCCGAGGCGATGGTGTCCGCCCCGCCCGCGAGGAGGACCACCGGCCCTGGGTGGGCCCTCGGCCCTGGGTGGGTGGGCGCCCCTGGGTGGGTGGGCGCCCCTAGGGGGACGCCCGGCCGGAAAAGCCACTGCCAGGGCCCCTCCACCAGCGCCTCGAAGGCAGGGCCGGGAGAGGGCCGATCCAGCCACAGGTAGGCGCTCGCGATCGGGCTGGGCCGCAGGCGCGAAAGATCGCGCCAGGGAGCCTGCGCCCGCAATTCCTCCGGGAGCATCGCGAGAAGGGCGGGAGGCGGCACCGCGGGGATCACCAAGGAGGCGGAGATGAACTCCCCGCCCGAGAGCTCGACACCGCGAACCGAGCCGCCCTCGATCCGAATCCGCCGGACGGGCGAGGCCATTCGCACCTCCCCCCCGAGGCGGACTATTTCCTCAAGGGAGCGCTCCCCCCAGAAGGGGCGCATCGCCAGCTCGGGCGAGCCGAGCGCCGCGCCCCCGGGCCCGGCCCCGAACGCCTCCCGGACCACCCGTCCGAAGAGGGCGCCGCTTCCCTCCTCCGCCGGCAGGTTAATCACCGCCCGCGAAAACGGCTCCCAGAACCACTTCCGCTCGGAGGCCCCCTGCCCGAGGCGGGCGAGCAGCCGGTCCACCGTCTCCCCGCCGGTTTCCGCCGGCTCCCGCAGGAGGCGGGCGAGCCCGCGCGCGATGGAGAGGCGGGCGGCGGGGCCGGGCCCGTCCCACCGGATGAGCGCCCACGCCCCGGCCAGCGCGCCGCCCCGCGCCGGAAACTTGAGGCGGGAAAAGCGCACGCCGCCGGGGGCGCTTTCCTCCGCCCAGCGGTAGGTGAGGTCCAGAGAGGGGTCGAACCGGAGGCGGGAGGAAGCGCCAATCCGATCGAGGAAATCCCTGAGAGCGGGATTCGCCGTCATGAAAAGGTGGGGTCCCCAGTCGAGCTCAATCCCCGAGCGCGGCTCGGGAACACGCCTCGCCCGCCCGCCGGGGAGGCGTCCGGCTTCTAGGAGGATGACGCGCCGCCCGCTCTCGGCGAGATAATACGCCGCCGATG
>JAZGDQ010000058.1:0-5608 GCA_036477985.1 bacterium | reverse complement strand
CCTCGATCTCGGGCTTCGGCCACACCGGGCCCCGCGCGAAGGAGCCGGGCTTCGACGTGGTGATCCAGGGCGAGGGCGGGCTGATGAGCATCACCGGCGAGCCCGGCGGGCCGCCCACCAAGGTGGGGACCTCGATCGCCGACATCGTGGCGGGCATGCTCGCGGCCCAGGGCGCCATGCTCGCCCTCTATCACCGCGAGCGGACGGGCGAGGGCCAGAAGGTGGACATCAGCATGCTGGACGGCCAGGTGGCCCTGCTCACCTACCACGCGAACGGCTTCTTCGCGACCGGGGACATCCCCCAGCGCCGGGGGAACCGGCATCCTTCGATCACCCCCTACGAGACCTTCGGGTGCCGGGACGGCTTCTTCAACCTGGGGGTGGGGAACGACGCCCTCTGGGGGCGCTTCTGCGACGCCATGGGGCTGGCCGACCTGAAGGAGGACCCCCGGTTCGCCGTCAACGCCGACCGGGTGCGCAACCGCGAGGCGCTCGAGCCCGTACTGACCGCTCTCTTCGCCGAGCGCGAGGTCGCGCCCACCCTCGAGGCGCTGCGGGGGGCGGGCATCCCCTGCGGCCCGATCAACGACATCTCCCAGGTCCTCTCCGAGCCGCAGGTCCTCGCGCGCGATATGGTGGTGGACGTGGACGTCCCCGTCGCCGGCCCCACCAAGGTGACGGGGGTGCCCATCAAGCTCTCCGGGACGCCGGGCGCGGTGCGCCTTCCGCCGCCCAGCCTGGGCCAGCACACCGATGAGATTCTCGAGCGCGTCCTGGAGATGGACGCCGGGGCGCGCCGTGCGCTCCGGGAGGACGGAGTCGTCTGAGGGGGACATGGCACTCCACCGCGTGAAGATCGAAAAGCCGAAGTCGCTGAGCCGGGTGGTCGCCGAGGAGATCAAGGAGGCCATCCTCAAGGGCGATCTCCGGCCCGGGGACAAGCTCGTCGAGACCGCCCTGACGGAATCCCTCGGGGTGAGCCGCACCCCGCTGCGCGAGGCCTTCCGCGAGCTGGCCGCCGAGGGCTACATCACCGTCATCCCCCACAAGGGCGCCTACGTCAGCCGCCTCAGCGAGGAGGAGGTGCTGGAGATCTACGCCGTCCTGAGCGTTCTGGAGGGCCTTGCCACCCGCCTCGCCACGCCGAAGCTCCAGAAGGGCAAGCCGGGCGAGGAGATGCTCCTCCTCTTCGAGGAGATGAAGCGCGAGCGCGGGCGGGGGGACGTCGAGGCCTATTGGCGGGCGAACCGGAAGTTCCACCGCTACGTCGCCGAGACCTCGGGAAACCAGCGGCTGCTCGACCTCCTCGACAGCCTCCGCAAGCAGGTCCTCAAGACGAACGTCATCACACTGCGCTACCCGGGACGGCTGGAGACCTCCATGGTCGAGCACGAGGAGATCCTCAAGGCCATCGCCAGCGGAAACGCCCAGGAGGCCGAGCGGCTCATCGTCCGCCACATCGAGCTCCAGAGCGAGTTCGTCATCGAGATGATGCGCCCCGGCGCCGGGGAGTAACGGGAGGAGGCCGGCTGGGCGGCCTCACCTGAGGGGCGGGCGGCCCTTCAGGACCGCCACCCTGAAGGGTGGGCGCCCCTCAGGGCCGCCGCCACGAAATCCCCGATGCGCCGGACGCACCGGGCGCACTGGGCAGGATTTTTCCCGCAACGGATTCATGGAGAGGAAGACGACATGGAACTCATCCTGTTGGGAACGGGCGCGCCCCCTCCCAACCCCAAGACCAGCGGCCAGTCGGACGGCATCATCGCGAACGATAAGCTCTACCTCGTGGACGCGGGGCGGAACGTGGTCCGCCAGCTCGCGGCGGCGGGTTTTCCGCCCGGGGGGGTGGACCATCTCTTCTTCACCCACTTCCACTCGGACCACTACACCGGCTTCGGCGACTTCTACATCACGCGCTGGATGTTCGGGGGCAAGACCCCGCTCAAGGTGTACGGCCCGCCGCCGGTGGAGGAGATCGTCGAGCGGATGCTCAAGTACTACGAGTACGACGTCGAGGTCCGCGCCGCCGAGGGGAGGCCGCGCGACGGCCTGGAGATCGAGGTCAAGGTCCTCGCGCCGGGCGATTCGATGGAGGTGGACGGAATCGGTGTTCGCGTCGAGGAGGGGACGCACCACGGCAACATCGAGCACATGCTCTCCTACCGCTTCGAGGCTGAGGGCCGCGTCATCGTCCTCGCCAGTGACGGGGGCCCGACGGAGAAGCTCGTCCCCTTCGCCAAGGGAGCGGACGTGCTCGTGATGCATCCCTGCGTGGCGGAGATTCTCGTCGAGCAGATGGGGCAGACCCCCGAGCAGGCCGCGCGCATCGCCTCCCATCACGCCACGGCCGAGGAGATTGGGAAGACGGCCGCCGCGGCCGGGGCGGGCAAGGTCGTCCTCTCCCACATCCTTCCCCCCATGGCGCCGCGCGACAAGCTCTGCGCCCAGATCGCCGAGCGCTTCGGGGGCGAGGTCGCCGCCGGCCAGGACCTGATGCGGATTTAACGTGGGGTTGCAAAGCGACCCCCAGTCGCAGGGCGACCCCCGGCCTTCCGGATCATCACACGGCAAAGGAGCGCGCATGGAACTCATCCTGTTGGGGACGGGCTCCCCTCCCCCCACGCCCGGGATGAGCGGCCAGGCGGACGGCATCGTCGTCGGCGGGAAGCTCCACATGGTGGACGCGGGGCGGAACGTCGTCCGCCAGCTCGCGGCGGCGGGCTTCGCGCCCAAGGAGGTGGACCGCCTCTTCTTCACCCACTTTCACTCGGACCACTACACCGGCTTCGCCGACTTCTACATCACGCGCTGGCTCATGGGCGGCCAGGCCCCGCTGAAGGTGTACGGGCCCGGCCCGGTGGAGGAGATCATCCGCCGCCTCCTCCACGCCTACGAGTACGACATCGAGCTCCGCGCCGAGGAGGGGAAGCCGCGCAAGGGGCTGGGCGTGGAGGTCGAGGTTCTCGCGCCCGGCGACTCGCTCGAGGTCGACGGCGTCGGCGTCCGCGTCGAGGCGGGGACGCGCCACGGAAACGTGGCGGACATGATCTCCTACCGCTTCGAGGCCGAGGGCCGCGTCATCGTCATCGCCGGCGACGGCGGCCCGACCGACAAGCTCGTCCCCTTCGCGAAGGGCGCGGACGTGCTCGTCATGCACCCCTGCATGCCGGATCTGATCGTCAAGCTGACGGGACAGACCCCCCATATGGCCAAAATCATCGCGGGCCACCACGCCACGGCGGAGGAGGTCGGGCGCACGGCGGCCGAGGCCGGGGCGGGCAAGCTGGTCCTCTCCCACATCACCCCGCCGCCCGCGCCGCCCGATGAGGTCGTCGCCGCGGTCGCTGAGTTTTTCTCGGGCAAGATCGTCTTCGGCGAGGATTTGATGCGGATATAAAGCGAGAGGAGTCAGGCCTCAAACTCGCCGGCGGAAAACCGACTTGGCGTTTTGTTCGTTCGCTCCACAATCAACAACGGCGCTTCAAACCGGGATGCTTCGCCATGCTCAGCATGACAGAAAATCCAAAATCACAGCGCTGCGATGTCATTCCGAGCGAGCGGTTTTCTTTGTCATTCTGAGGGAGCGAAGCGACCGAAGAATCTCGGTTTCGGTGTTTCCGAGGGTCGGCAAAACCGGGATGCTTCGCTATGCTCAGCATGACAGGCAAAGACCCCGCTCTGCATGACAGGAACAAGCCCTGCAGAATTCTTTCTTTGAAGATCGCCGCCTCAAAACACCTTCTCCGCGGGGGTGTGCTTGGCGCCCACGGCGCCGGCGACGGCGGGGTGGGTGACCTTCCCGTCGGCCACGTTGAGCCCCTCGGCCAGTTCGGGATGGGTCCGCACGGCCTCCTCCACCCCCAGGTTCGCCAGCTCGATGGCGTAGGGCAGGATGGCGTTCGAGAGGGCGAAGGTGCTCGTCCGCGGGACGGCGCCCGGCATGTTCGCCACCCCGTAGTGGACCACCCCGTCCACCTCGTAGGTGGGCCGGGAGTGGTAGGTGGGCCGGATGGTCTCGACGCACCCGCCCTGATCCACCGCGACGTCCACGATGACCGAGCCGGGCAGCATCTCCTTGACGAGGCTCCGGGGGACGAGAATCGGGGCGCGCGCGCCGGGCACCAGGACGGCCCCGATGATCAGGTCGGCCGCGCGCACCACCTCGCGGATCGAAAAGCGCGTCGAGGCCAGGGTCTTCACCCGCCCGCCGAAGATGTCGTCGATGTACTGGAGGCGGGAGTGGTCGATGTCCAGGATGGTGACGCCCGCGTAGAGGCCCACGGCGATCTTCGCCGCGTTCCGCCCCACCACGCCCGCGCCGAGGATGACCACCTTGCCGCGCTCGACGCCCGGGGCCCCGGCCAGGAGGATGCCCCGCCCCCCCATGGTCTTCTCCAGGTACTTGGCCCCCTCCTGGACGGCCATCCGGCCCGCGATCTCGCTCATGGGCTGGAGGAGGGGGAGGGCGCCGTCCGCGAGGCGGACGGTCTCGAAGGCCACCGCGCGCACCCGCCGCCGCACCATGGCGCGCACGAGGGGCCTGGCGGCCGCGAGGTGGAGGAAGGTGAAGAGCAGCTGTCCCTCGCGCATCCGCTCGAACTCGGGGCGGAGGGGCTCCTTCACCTTGACGATCATCCCGGCCCGGCGCCACACCGCGTCGGCGGAGGGCGCGATTCGCCCGCCCACCTCGGCGTACTCCTCGTCGCCGATGCCTGCGCCCAGGCCCGTCCCCTTCTCGACGATCACCTCGTGGCCCGCCTCGACGAGGGCCTCCACGGCGGCCGGGGCGAGGGCGACGCGGTGCTCGTCCTTCTTGATCTCCATGGGGAGGCCGACGATCATGGCAAGCCCTCCGGTCCCGGCAAGCCCCCCGGTCCCGGGTCCTCGACGCGGAAGGTGGCCTCGGCGTCGGCCACCACCGCGCCGTCCCCCTCGCGGAGCGCCTTTCCCTCCAGGACGACGAAGCGGCCCTTCTTGCGGATCATCCGCCCCTCCAGGCGAAGGGGGGCGCCGATCGGCACGGCCTCGCGGTAGCGGATCTCGCTCCGGGCCGTATAAGCGCGCGCGCCGCGGAGGAAGAGCCAGTTCGCCATCACGTCGTCCAGCAGGCTGAAGAGGATTCCCCCATGGGTGACGCCGTCGTAGCCCTGGTGATGAGCCGCGGGGGTGAACTCTCCCCGGCACACCTCGCCCTCGAGGCGGAAGGCGATCTGCAGTCCGATCGGGTTGTCGGGGCCGCACACGAAACAGCCGTTGGCGTCGGGCCGCCCCCTTTCCTCGGTCACGGGATTCTCCTCGCTGCCGACGGCGGGGGGCCGGGCGGGCCGCCGGGCCGCCGGGAAGAAACAAAAAGCGGGAGAGCCGCACCTCGCGACTCCCCCGCCGGGATTCGACCGACTCCCGGAGGCTCAGCTCTCGCCGGCCTCCTCGCGCTTCTTTCGCCTGCGCGCCACGACGGCCTCCTCGCGGGCGGTGTCGCGGTCGACGAGCTCGAGGATGGCCATCGGGGCCGCGTCTCCCACCCGCGGCGGGAGGCGCAGGATGCGGGTGTAGCCGCCCGGCCGCTCGGCGTAGCGGGGGGCGATGGTGTCCATCAGCTTCTGGACGG
>JAZGDQ010000057.1:0-5285 GCA_036477985.1 bacterium | reverse complement strand
TGCCCAGGACGTTGGGGGTGAAGAGGGGCCGGCCCTGGAAGAGGTCCAAGATGAGGAACCAGACGGCGACCGTCGCCGCCCCGATGAGGCCCGCCGCCATTCCCTCGTCCATCACCTTGGAGGAGGTTTGGGTGATTTCCGCCGCCTGGTCAGGAGACTGCACGTCCATGACGCTCTCCTTTCTTCCACCGGGGGGGGCCGCGGGAGAAGCCGGCACGGATGGATATTTATGTTTGTACTACAATTTGCAACAATCGAGTAGGACCGAATATTCCGCCCGGCGGCGGGCTCCCCTCCGGAGCGCGCTTCTCGTTCCCCCCGCCCCGATCGGGGAGGCGGCGCAAAACCAATCACTTAGGGGGAGGGGCCAGGGAGCGGAAACAGGGCTTGACTTTCGCTGTTTATTTGGCGTAATAATACCGAAATTCCGCTGGCGTCTCAAAGTGCGCGGGGCCGGGGAGGGCCCGCCGCGCGCCGGGAGGAGCGGAGTTTCCAGTAACCGGAACCGGGGCCTCCCCCCCGCGAGCGGGGCGTTGCGGGCGGGGCGGCAGATCCCCTACAGTGATCGCGCGCCCGCCCGAGACGGCCCGATCGTTTTCGACGAGGAGTCAGTTCGATGAGCCAAAAGAACGGGTCCCCCGCCCAAGACGCGAAGGAGAGCGATCGCCGCGAAAAGGCCCTCGACATGGCCTTCACCCACATCAACCGCCAGTTCGGCAAAGGCTCGATCATGCGCCTGGGCGATGGGCCGGCGCTGGGCCCCATCCCTGTCATCTCGACCGGCTCGATCTCCCTCGACGCCGCCCTCGGAATCGGGGGCGTGCCCCGCGGGCGCGTCATGGAGATCTTCGGCCCCGAGTCTTCGGGGAAGACCACCATCGCCCTCCACGTCGTCGCCGAGGCCCAGAAGGCGGGCGGGTTGGCCGCCTTCATCGACGCCGAGCACGCCCTCGATCCCGCCTACGCCAAGTCCCTGGGCATCCACATCGACGACCTCATCGTCTCCCAGCCCGACACCGGCGAGCAGGCGCTCGAGATCTCCGAGATCCTGGCGAGCAGCGGCGCGATCGATGTCATCGTCATCGATTCGGTGGCCGCCCTCGTGCCCAAGGCCGAGCTCGAGGGCGAGATGGGGGATCACCACGTCGGCCTCCAGGCCCGCCTCATGAGCCAGGCCCTGCGCAAGCTGGCGGGCGTGGTGCACCGCAGCAACGTCTGCTTCATCTTCATCAACCAGATCCGGATAAAGATCGGCGTCATGTTCGGGAACCCGGAAACCACCTCGGGAGGCAACGCCCTGAAGTTCTTCTCCTCGGTGCGGCTCGACGTGCGCCGCATCGCCTCCATCAAGGAGGGGGAGCAGAACGTGGGCAACCGCACGCGCGTGCGGGTGGTGAAGAACAAGCTCTCCTCGCCCTTCCGCACGGCCGAGTTCGACATCATGTTCGGCGTCGGCATCTCGCGCGAGGGGGACGTTCTCGACCTCGCCGTCGAGAAGGGCGTCATCGCCAAGACGGGGGCGTGGTACTCCTTCGGCGAGGAGCGGATCGGCCAGGGCCGGGAGAACGTGAAGCGCTTCCTGAAGGAGAATCCCGATCTGTTCGCCGACGTCGAGCGCAGGGTGCGCGCCGAGGTCGGCATCGGCCCCGCCCCGGCCGAGCCCGGCGAAGAGGCGGAGGCCGCGTCCGGGGCGAAAACCGCCTCGCCTGGGCCCGGCGAAGAGGCGGAGGCCGCGCCCGGGGCGAAAGCCGCCTCGCCGAGCTAGGCAAAGGGAAATCGACCACAGCGCCCGGGAAAGCCCCTCCTTGCGATCCGGAAAGAAGAAGGCCGGGGGAAAGGCGTCCCCCTCCGCCCCCGAGCGGATGGAGGCTTCCGCCCTGCGCATCCTGGCGCGGCGCGCCCACACCCGCGCCGAGCTCCGCCGCAAGCTCCGCCTGCGCGGCCACCCGGTCGGGGAGGTGGACGTCCTCCTGGACCGTCTCACCGAAATCGGGTATCTGGATGACGAGGCCGCGGCCCGCGGCTGGGCGCGCCACCGCCTGGAGGTCCGCCCGATGGGGCGCCGTCGGCTGGCGGCCGAGCTGGCCGAGAAGGGAATCGCGCGGGAGAGCCTGGAGGCGGTGCTCGAGGAGGCCTACCCGGAGGGGGTCGAGCGCGAGCTCGCCCTCCGGGCCGCGCGAAAGCGCGGGCTCGGCGCTGGCCCCGGATCCCGGGAGCGGATGGTGCGCTTCCTCAGAGGAAGGGGGTTCCCCTTCGGGTGCTGCCTGGAGGCGGCGGGCGCCCTGGAGGCCGCCGCTGGCGAGGAGCATGCCGCAGGCGCGGAGCTCCCCGCAGGCGCGGAATTCCCCGCAGGGGGGGATGAATCCTCCTGAGAGCCGCCGCCCGTCGATTAGCGGGGGTGCAGGGCATGGCGGTTCTCGCCGTCCGTCTTTATCCCGATCCGGCGCTGCGAAAAAAATGCCGCCCCGTCGAGGACATCGACGATCGGGTGCGCGCCCTCATCGCCGACATGGTGGAGACCGTCCACGAGGTTCCCGGGGTGGGGCTCGCCGCCCCCCAGGTGGGCGAAGCGCTCCGCCTGGTGGTGGTGGACCTTTCGCTCGGCGAGGATCCGGGCAGCCTCCACGTCCTCGTGAACCCGGAGGTCGAGAGCGCCGAGGGGGAGCAGCGCGAGGAGGAGGGCTGCCTCTCCCTGCCCGAGGTGGCCGAGAAGGTGCCCCGCCCGGCGCGCGTGCGGGTGCGCGCCCTGAACGCCGAGGGGAGGGAGATCCTCCTCGACGGGCAGGGCGTCCTCGCCCGCGTCCTCCATCACGAGATCGAACACCTGGACGGCAAGCTGCTCTTCGACCGCCTCAACCGCACCAAGCGCGAGGCCATCAAGCGCCGCCTGCGCAAGCGGGCGAAGGCGGCCCTCGCCTCCTCCTAGACAGCGCGAGCCCATCGGATATTCCCTCTCCCCCGAATTCGTTTGACCCCGCGGCTCCCCTTGATTATGACGGGATGAGATCCGGTCCGCCGATTCGTCCGGGAGGGGTGGGATGCGCGTCGTGTTTCTCGGAACTCCGGAGTTCGCCGTCCCCTCGCTGGAGGCGCTGTGCGCCTCCCCCCTCGAGGTGGCCGCGGTGTTCACCCAGCCCGACCGGCCCGCGGGCCGGGGACGGCGGGTGACGCCGCCGCCCGTCAAGGTCCGCGCGCTCGAGCGGGGGCTCGAGGTCCGCCAGCCCGAGCGGGTGCGCGCCCGCGACCTGGACCCCTTCGCGCCCGACGCCGTCGCCGTCGTGGCCTACGGGCAGATTCTCTCGCGCAAGTTCCTGGAGGCTCCTCCCCGGGGGGTGGTGAACCTCCACGCCTCCCTCCTTCCGCGCTGGCGCGGCGCGGCGCCGATTCAGCGCGCCCTCCTGGCCGGGGACCGGGAGTGCGGGGTGTGCGTCATGCGCGTCGTCCCCCGGCTGGACGCGGGGCCCGTCCTGGCCCGGCGCGTCTTGCCCATCGGAGAGCGCGACACCGCCGAGGACCTGCACGACGCCCTCGCGGCGGCGGGCGGCCCCCTCCTGGCCGAAACCCTCGGGCGCATCGAGGCGGGGGAGGCGCCCGGGGAGCCCCAGGACGAAAGCCTGGCCCTCTACGCCGAAAAGCTCGCCAAGGAGGAGGCCCCGATGGACTGGTCCCTCTCCGCCGAGGCGCTCGACAGGCAGGTGCGCGGCCTGCGCCCCTGGCCGGTGGCCGAGACATCCTGGCCCGGGGTGGAGAGCGGCCGCGTGCGGGTCTGGCGCGCGCTCCCGCTGAAGAACGCCCGCTCCAACCCGGCGCCGGGGGAGGTGGCCGGGCTGGAGGACTCCGAGGAGGGCCGGGGGGTCCGCGTCGGCGCGGGGGCGGGCGATCTCCTCCTCCTGGAGGTGCAGCCGCCCGGGGGGCGGCGCATGCCGGCCGAGGACTTCTTCCGCGGGCGTCCCCTGCCGGCGGGCGCGCGCCTCGGGGAGGGCGGATGAGTCCCGCGGAGGAGACGGGAGCGGGGCGGGCCTCCGGCCCCTCGGCCGGGGCGCAGTCGGGGGCCGACCCCGTCCGGCGCGCGGCCCACGCGGCCCTCCTCGAATTCGCCCGCGCGCCGGGGGCGGCCGAGGATCTGGTCGCCCGGCACGCGGCGGGGGCCTTCGACGCGCGCGATAGGGCCTTCCTCCGCGAGCTGGTCTACGGCGCCCTCCGCTGGCGGAACCGCCTCGACGCCGCCTACGGGCGCTTCCTCCGCGAGCCCCCCCGCAGGCTCTCGGCCCCGGTGCGCGAGGCGCTGCGCCTGGGCGCCTATCAGCTCCTGTTCCTGGACCGCGTGCCCGCCCACGGGGCGGTGAACACCTCGGTCGCCCTTGCGGGAGGAGGGGGAGGAGGGCGCCGCCGGGCGAGGGGGCTCGCCAACGCCATCCTGCGCAAGGTGGCAGAGGCCGGCTTCGGGCCCCCCGCGGACCCGGAAGAGCGCCTCGTCGTGTGGGAGTCCCATCCCCGCTGGCTCGTCCGACGCTGGATGGCCGCCCTTGGGCCCGAGCGCGCCCGGCTGCGCTGCGAGGCGAACAACCGGGAGGGTCCCGTCGTCCTGCGGGCCAATCCCGCCCGGATGGGGGCGGGCGAGCTGGCCGAGCGGCTGGCCGCCGAGGGGGCGACCACCGTCCCGGGGGAGGTGGACCCCGATTGCCTCCGGGTGATCGCGGGGGAGGGGGATGCGCGCCCCGCCCCCCTCACCGGGACCTTGGCCTTCGCCCAGGGGGCCTTCACCGTCCAGGACGAGTCGGCGAGCTTGGCCGCCCGGTTCGCGGGCGTCAGGCCGGGGGCGCGCGCGCTCGACGTCTGCGCCGCGCCGGGGGGAAAGGCGGCCGCCCTGGCCTGGGCGGCCGGGTCCTCGGGCCTCGCCGTGGCGGCCGACGTCAGCCTCCCTCGCCTGGAACGGCTTGTCGGCAACTGTGCTAGAATCGCTCCCCTCGTGCGGATCCTGGCGATGGACGCCCGGAGGCCCGCCTTCGGGGAGGTTTTCGACGCCGCCCTGGTGGACGCCCCCTGCTCGGGTCTGGGGGTGCTGCGCCGCCACCCCGACGCGCGCTGGCGGCTCCGGGAGCGGGATCTGGAGCGCCACGGGCGGCGCCAGCGCGAGATCCTGGCCGGCGCGGCGCGTGTCCTGCGCCCGGGCGGGCGGCTCGTCTACGCCGTCTGCAGCAACGAGCCCGAGGAGACGGACGAGGTGGCGGCGGAGTTCGCCGCCCCCGGTTTCGTGCGCGAGACGGGGGAGGCGGGGAGGGATC
>JAZGDQ010000561.1:0-2866 GCA_036477985.1 bacterium | reverse complement strand
CCTCATGTGCCTGGCCGAGGGGGAGTGCGTCATCGAGGAGACGGTCTTCGAGAACCGCTTCATGCACGCGGCCGAGCGGATTCGCATGGGCGCCCGCATCCGGGTCGAAGGACGCTCGGCCCACATCGAGGGGGTGGGGGCGCTCAGGGGCGCCCACGTCATGGCGACCGATCTGCGGGCGAGCGCTTCGCTCGTCCTCGCCGGGCTCGTTGCCGAGGGAGAGACCGTGATCCGGAGGGTGTACCACATGGACCGGGGCTACGAGCGCCTCGAGGAGCGCCTCCGGGCCCTGGGCGCCGACATCGAGCGGGTGGCGGAATGAGCGCGGCCAAGAAGACAGCTTCGGGCGCGAAGGCGCCCGCCGAGGAGCGGATCGCCGAGAACCTCACCCTCGCCCTGCCCAAGGGCCGGATTTTCCCCGAGGCGGTGGCGCGCCTTCTGGCGGCGGGCCTCCTCTCGCGGGAGATTTCGGACAAGTCGCGCTCCCTCATCCACGAGGACCGCGCGACGGGGCTCCGGGTGCTGACCCTTCGCAACTACGACGTGCCCACCTACGTCGAGCGCGGGGCGGCCGACCTGGGCGTCTCGGGAAAGGACCTCCTCCTCGAGCAGGGCTGCGCGGTCTACGAGCCCCTCGACCTGCGCATCGCCCCCTGCCGCCTCGTGGTGGCGGCCCCCAAGGGGGTGCGGTGGGAGGACCTGAAGGGCCGGCTCGGGCTGCGGGTGGCCACCAAGTTCCCCGTCATCGCGGCCCGCTTCTTCGCCGAGCAGGGCATCCAGGCCCAGATGATCCGCCTCTACGGCAACGTCGAGATCGCCCCGGCGGCCGGGGTGGCCGACGTCATCGTCGACCTGGTGGACACGGGCGGAACCCTGCGGGCGAACGGCCTGGTTCCGCGCGAGGAGATCCTCCGTGCGACGGCGCGCCTCATCGTCAACCGCGCGAGCCTGAAGACGAAGCACGCCCGGGTGAGCCGGTTCATCGCCCTCCTCAAGAAGGAGACCCGCGGCAGGACGGGGGCCCGCGGCCCCGGGGGAAGGAAGAAATGAAGCGGATCCGGCTCGGGGAGGAGGGGGCGGACGCCGCGCTGGACGCCCTCGCCGGCTCGGCCGAGGGCGCGCTCCGCGAAGCCGAGGAGGTTGCCCGGCCCATCGTCGAGGGGGTGCGCGACGGGGGGGACGCCGCCCTCCTGCGCTACACGAAGGAGTTTGACGGGGCGGCGCTCGCGGCCGGGGAGATCGAGGTCCCGCGCGCGGAGTGGGAGCGCGCGGCCGAGACCCTCCCCGCGGAGGCGCGCGAGGCCCTCGCCCTCGCGGCCGGGCGGATCCGCGCCTTTCACGAGGCCTGCCTCCCCCGGACGATCGAGTTCGCCCCCGCGCCCGAGGAGCGGCTCTCCCTCGCCCCCATCCCGCTCTCGCGCGTCGGGCTCTACGCCCCCGGCGGGCGGGCCGTCTATCCCTCCACCGTTCTCATGAGCGCCGTCCCCGCCCGCGCGGCCGGGGTGGAGGAGATCGTCCTGTGCACCCCTCCTTCCGCCGGGGGGGAGGCGCCCCCGGCCGTCCTCGCGGCGGCGGCCCTCGCCGGGGTGGACCGCGTCTTCCGCGCCGGAGGGGCCCAGGCGGTGGCGGCCATGGCCTACGGGACCGAGACCGTGCCCCGGGTGGACAAGATCGTCGGGCCGGGGAACGTCTACGTCTCGGCGGCCAAGCGCCTCGTGCGCGGGGCGGTCGAGGTGGACAAGGACGCCGGCCCGAGCGAGGTCGTCGTCATCCTGGACGATCCGGCGCGGGCCGAGTGGGCGGCGGCGGACCTCCTCGCCCAGGCCGAGCACGATCCGGGCGCCATGGCCGTCGGGGTGGGCATCGGGCCGGAGGCGGCCGACGCCCTCGCGGCCGAGATCGAGGCCCAAAGCGCCCGCGCCCCCCGGCGGGAGGTGATCGAGCGGGCCCTCGCCGGGCGCGGGGCCGTCCTCGAAGCGCGGGACCGGGAGGAGGCGCTGGCCGCCGCCGAGCGCCTCGCGCCCGAGCACCTCGAGCTCCTCATCGAGAGGGCCGGGGAGGCGGCCGGCCGCATCCGCAACGCCGGGGCGATCTTCTGCGGGCCCTGGAGCCCGGCGCCGATGGGCGACTACATCGCCGGGCCGAACCACGTCCTTCCCACCGGCGGGGCGGCCCGCTACGCCTCCCCCCTCGGGGTGCACGATTTCCTCAAGTGGACGAGCCGGATCGAGCTGGGCCCCGGCGCGGCGGCCCGTCTGGCGGGACCGGCGGCGGCGCTCGCCGATCTGGAGGGGCTCCCGGCCCACGCCCGCGCCCTGCGCCTGCGCATCCCCAGCGGGGAGGGCGCTATCCCCGGCGGGGAGGGCGCTTCTGGCGCGCCGCCGGAGGATGGCGGATAATGGCGCCCCCCCGGCCGGGGGAGACGGAAACGAAGCGTGCGGTTTCGGCGCCCGGCCTCGGAAGGAGGGTTGATCGGTGACGGCGAAGAAGGCGGGCGGCGCGCGCAAGGCCGAGGTGAGCCGGAAGACCTCGGAGACGGACTTCACCGTCTCGGTCGACCTCGACGGCGCGGGCGGGGGAAAGATCGTGACCGGCATCGGCTTTTTCGATCACATGCTCGCCCAGATCGCCCGCCACGGGCTCCTGGACCTGACCGTGCGCGGGAGGGGCGACCTCAAGGTGGACGGGCACCACACGACCGAGGACGTGGGCATCCTCCTGGGCCAGGCCCTGGCGAAGGCGCTGGGCGATCGGGCCGGGATCGCCCGCTACGCCGACGTGCGCCTGCCCATGATGGACGCCCTCGCCCACGTCGCCCTCGACGCCGGAGGGCGCGGGAACCTCGTCTTCCGCGCCGACTTCCCCG
>JAZGDQ010000560.1:0-2498 GCA_036477985.1 bacterium | reverse complement strand
GCGGGCGGAGCCGGGACCGCCGCAAAATCCTCTCCCCGGAAAATGAAGCGGGCGGCGCCGACGAAAAAAGCTCCCGCCCCGCGAGAGGCGCGCGAGATCGCCGAAGCGCCCCGGCGAGAGACTCGGCCGGCGGCGCGGCCCCCGCGGCGAGGCGCGCGGCAATGGGCCGCTTGGCTGCGGCCGCGGGCTTCTTCGGCGACAGCGGGGTGAGCCGCGCGCGGGGGGGCGGCGCCTTCTTGGGCCGCACGAAGGCGAGGATCTCGTTCGCCCCGCCCTCGCGGAAATAGAACTCCTCGAAGCCGTAGGTGACGTTGACCGAGGCCGGGTTCTGCTTGGTGGCCCGGTCCAGCTCGGCCTGGGCGTCCGCCCTCTCGCCCGCTTTCTCCAAGAGGGCGGAGAGGTAGACGCGCGGGAGGGCGAGGTTGGGCTTGATGCGCAGGACCCGGCGAAGGGAGGCCGTGGCCTCGCGGTGGCGGCCCTGCTCCTGGAGGAGGGCGCCGACGAAGAAGAGCGCCTCGGCGAAGTCGGGTTCGGCCTTCACCGCCCGCCGGAAGGTCCGGATCGCCTTCCGCCGGTCGGGGGATCGCAGCTGGAGGACGCCCACGTTGTAGAGAGCGAGGGCGTCGGAGGGGTCGACGTTGACGGCCTTTTGAAAAAAGGAGCGCGCCTTCTTCGGCTTCTACATGTAACGGTGGATGATGCCCAGGTTGTAGTAGCCGTCGCCGAAGCGGGGGTTCCGCCGCACGGCCAGATCGAAGAGCTTGAGCGCGGCGGGGACGTCCTTTTGGTTGTAACGGATCACCCCGAGGCGGAAGTTGCCCTCGGCGTGCCCGGGGCAGAGGGTGAGAGCCTGCTGGTAGTACTTGATGGTGAGCCCGCTTTCGTCCTCGAAGGCGTTCCCCTGGCGGACGAGGTAGGACGCCTGGGCGCACTGGCGGCGGTTGCGCTCGGCCGCCTCCGAGGAGGGCTTCGCGCCCTTGAGGAGGGGGCTGAGGGGCTTGCGGGGGGTGGTGTCGGCCGGGAGGGCCTGGATGAGATCCCCGACCCGGGGCTTATCCGACCCGAAGGGCTGCCCCGCCCGGGGCAGGCGGACGGCGGGCGGCAATCCGGCGGGGGTGACTTGCTGCTCCTCGGCGCGCGCCTTCTTCGTCTTCTTCTTCCCCTTCGCCTTGCCCTTGGCCGGCGCCTTGCCCGGGGGCGGGGCGGCCGCGCCCGCCCAGGCGGGGGCCGGGAGGGCGAGGAGGAGGGCGAGGAGCAGCCCCGCCCTCGCGGGCCATGGCGAAAGCTGTCTCCCGGCGCGGATGGGGGGCATGAGGGCGCGTTCCCGTGGCGGAGGGCGGGGACCTTACCAACCCTTTGTTTTTATAGTACGTCCAGGCGAATTCCTGTGCAACACGCCGGCAAGAAGGGGGGGCGCCCTCCCCGGCCGCGAACGACTGGCGAAGGGAATGCGGGAAGGGGGCGGGGGGGAGGCGGAGATTTCCGGCGCGCGGGCTACTTCTTGGCGCTTTTCTTGACCACGAGCTGGTCCTTCCATCCGGGGAAGGCGGCCAGGAGGCGCTCGAGCCCGTTTTGTGCGAGGGCCTCGTTCGTCTGCCAGAGGAACCCCGCCTTGGCGTAGCGGGGGAGGAGGAGGAGGTTGTCGAGCAGGTAGATCTGCTCCTCGTTGAAGGTGGCCCGCCAGAGGACCTTCCCGTCCTTGGTGCTCACGAGGAAGACCGAATAGCTGACGTGGGCGCCCTTCTCCCCCAAGACGGCGTTCCCGGAGCGGTCCTGGAAGCGGGTGACAACCCCGGTGACGACGGCGTCGAGAGGGGCCTCCTCGTCCGAGCGCTCGGCGGCCTTCACCACCGTGCCCTTGAGGGTCTCCTTGTCCTCGGCCTCCATCTTGCCCTCGAAGTACTCGCCCGGGTAGATCGCGTCCAGGTTCGTCAGGTAGGGCTGGACGGTGGAGATGAAGCGATCGACCGTCTTCTTCAGCCACTCCGAATCCGCCGCCTGGTTCCGGACGCCTTGCGGGCGCCCGCCGCGGAGGCGGAACTCGAAGCTGAACCCCTCCTTTTCACCCACCTGGGGAGGGGGGTGGACGATGTAGCGGGGGGAGGCGGCGAGCCCCTTGTAGAAGATCCCGGCGATTTTGTCCCCCGCCCCCTGGACCTTCGACTCGTTGCGGAAGGGGAGGACGGCGATTCGGCGGATGCGGTAGGCGCCCAGCTCGGGCGCGGCGACCGCGTGCACCCCGGAGGGGGGGCCGAAGCCCAACCGCGCGCTTTGGGTCGAGGCGGCGCAACCGGCGCCAACGAGAAGAAGGAGGGGAAGGAGAGTCGTGGAGCGTCTCATGACAACGGCTCCTCCGGCGGCTGCCCGCGGGGCCGATAGCGCCGGGGAGAGGACATGATGCCACCGTTGCGGGGGGGGTGCAAACGGCGCCGGAGGCGGGGGGGGCGGGTGGACACGCCGCGCGCCTCCTCCTTATAATCCGCAAGCTGCATCTCATC
>JAZGDQ010000056.1:0-15751 GCA_036477985.1 bacterium | reverse complement strand
AGCATCCCCAGACCATCGCCCTCATCCTCGCCCACCTTGAGCCGGAGAAGTCCTGCGACGTGCTGAGCGAGCTTCCCGAGGCCGTGCGCGGGGAGGTGGCCTTCCGGATCGCCACCCTGGACCGCATTCCCCCCGGCGTCATCAACGATCTCGACACCGTGCTGGGCACCGAGCTCTCCGCGAGCGGGAGCGTCCAGAGCCAGATGGTGGGCGGGGTGACGGCCGTGGCCGATGTCCTCAACCTGCTGGACAAGGCGAACGAAACCCTCGTCCTCTCGAAGATCGACGAGCTGAACCCCGAGCTGTCCGAGCAGATTCGCCATCTCATGTTCACCTTCGACGATCTCATCTTCGTGGACGACAGAGGGATTCAGCTCGTCATGCGCGAGGTGAGCAACGAGGACCTGACCATGGCGCTCAAGGGCGCGGGAGAGGACGTGAAGGACAAGATTCTGGGCAACCTCTCCGAGCGGGCGGCCGCCATGATCACCGAGGATCTCGATGCCATGGGCCCCGTCCGCCTGAGCGACGTCGAGAAGGCCCAATCGGCCATTGTCCGCATTGCCAAGAACCTCGAAGATGAGGGTAGAATAATCATCGCCCGCGGCGGCGGCGGGGACGTCCTCGTCTAAGGGAGCGGAAGCCTTGGCGTCTAAAATATTGCCCCGGGAGGCGGGGGAGGTCTTCAAGCCCTCTCCGCTGGAATTCAAGGAAGTCCCCGAGGAGACCCGCGCCATCAACTTCGGCCGCCAGCAGTTGGGGGCCAAGGGGGCCGAGGGGGCCGAGGGGGCCGAGGGGGAGGAGGGGGAGGAGTCCCCCGGCGCCGAGGGCGCCGAGGGCGGCGGGGCGGAATTCGCCCCCGAGGCGAGATTGGGGGCCGAGGAGGCCTCTCCCATCCCTGGCGGGGGGGCGGAGGCGCCGCCCGGCCCGGACGCAGGCGGGGAGGATTCGGCCCAGGTCCCCCGCGTGGTCCCGCCCAATCCCGACTTCGTGCCCATCGGAAATCTGGAGACCGGGAGGCGCCGCGTTTTCAGCCGCTGGGTGCCCGCCGCAAAGACCGATCCCGACGGATCGAAGGCCGTGGTGCAGGAGGAAGATCCCGCCGCCGATCCCGGCCCCGATGGGGTTCCCAAGGAAACCTACGAGGATATGATGGCCCGCGCCCAGGCCGAGGCGGATGAGATGTTGGCGCGGGCGCGCCAGGAGGGCCAGGAGAAGGGCCACGAGGAGGGCAAGGCGAACGCCCTGGCGGAGGCGCGGGCCGAGCTTCGCCCCACGCTGGAGGGCTTCACCCGGGCCATCCAGGAGCTTAAGGACTATCGGGCCGAGGTGTACAAATCGGCCGAAACGGAAATCTTCGAGCTGGCCATGATAATGGGGCGCAAGGTGCTTCACGCTGAGTTGCGCCTCCATCCGGAGGTGGTTCTCGACGTGGTGCGCCACGCCCTCGCGCGCGCGGTCGGGTGGGGGAAGGTGCGGGTCCGCGTGAACCCGGAGGACTACGCCCTCCTCGAGGAGAACCGCCTCCTGCTCTCGGAGGAGGCCGAGGGGGTGTCGGTCTCCCAAATCGAGTCGGACCCGGCCATCGAGCGCGGCGGCGCCGTCCTGGAGTCCAACTTCGGGGAGGTGGACGTTCGCGTCGATCTGCAGTTCGAGGCGGTGGAGAAGTCCCTTCGCGAGGCTGTGGCCCAGAGGGGCGCCGCCGGCGCGGAGGCTTCCGCCGGCGCGGAGGCGGCCGGATCGCCCCCGGGCGGGGAGCCTGCGGCCGCATCGCCTCCCCCGGCGCCGGCCGAGGAGGCCCCTGAGGCGCCGGCCGAGGATGTAGAGCCCTTCCGGCCCAGGGAGCTGGGCGGTCCCGCTCCCGGGGAGGAATGATGGAGCCCCTCTCCCTCTCCCAATACCGCGAGCATCTGGAGAAGCTGGAGGCCTCCCGCGCGACGGGGAAAGTGCTCCAGGTGGTCGGCCTCGTCATCGAGGGCAGCGGACCGGGCCTCCCGGTGGGCGCGATCTGCGAGGTCGAGTCCATCCACGGGGGCGAGCCCGTCCAGGTGGAGGTGGTGGGTTTTCGGGAATCGCGCGTTCTGTTCATGCCCCTGGGCGAGCCCCGGGGCATCGCGCCCGGAAGCGCCATCCGCGCCGTCTCCGAGCGGGCGCCGGCCATGGTCAGCTCGGCCATGCTGGGCCGCGTCATCGACGGAATGGGCGCCCCGCTCGACGGGGGCGAGCCGATCGGGGGGCTGGTGGAGAGGGCCCTCTACGCCGAGCCGATGAACCCCCTCTCGCGGCCCACCATCCATGAGGTTCTCGACGTGGGGGTGCGCTCGGTGAACGGGCTCCTCACCTGCGGCAAGGGCCAGCGGATGGGGATCTTCTCGGGCAGCGGGGTGGGCAAGAGCATCCTGATGGGGATGATGGCGCGCCACACGAAGGCGGATGTTACAGTGGTCGCGCTCATCGGGGAGCGCGGGCGCGAGGTCAAGGAGTTCATCGATCGGGTGCTGGGCCCGGAGGGGATGGAGCGGAGCGTCGTGGTGGCGGCCACCTCCGACCAGCCCCCCCTGGTGCGGCTTCGGGGGGCCTACCTGGCCACCGCCATCGCCGAGCACTTCCGCGACCAGGGGATGGACGTCCTCCTCCTCATGGATTCGCTCACGCGCTTCGCCATGGCCCAGCGCGAGGTGGGTCTTTCGGTCGGGGAGCCGCCCACGGCGAAGGGCTACACCCCTTCGGTCTTCTCCCTGCTCCCGCGCCTGCTCGAGCGGGCGGGGATGACCGAAAAAGGCTCCATCACGGGCTTCTACACCGTCCTCGTCGAGGGAGACGACTTGAACGAGCCCATCTCGGACGCCTCGCGCGCCACCCTCGACGGCCACATCGTCCTCTCGCGCCGCTACGCTTCCCAGAACATCTATCCCTCGGTGGACCTGCTCTCCAGCAAGAGCCGGGTCATGATCGAAATCGTCCCGGGCGAACATTTGGAGGCGAGCGGGGAGGTCGTATCCCTTCTGGCGGCCTACGAGGAATCGGCCGATTTGATTCAGGTGGGCGCCTACGTCCGCGGCTCGGACCCGCGGATCGACCGGGCCATCGAGCTTCGCCCGAAGATTATCGACTATCTCAAGCAGGGGATTTCCGAGGCCCAGTCCTTCGAGGACTCGGTCGCCGCCCTTCAGGAGATCCTCGCCCAGCCCTCGGGCGCCGCCGCGCCGTCCCTGCCCGCGGGGGGCGCCCAACCGGCGCCCGCGGCCGCCATGGTCGCCGTCCCGAGGGGGTCCTAGCCGGTGGCCCGGCGCTTTCCCCTCGGGGCGCTCCTGAGGCTCCGGCGCATGCAGGAGCAGGAGAAGATGAAGGAATTCGGCGCCATCGAGGGCCTCCGGCGCAGGGAGAGCGATAACCTTGAGCGCCTGGAGGCGAATCTGCACGAGGCCCGGGTCGAGCTGGTCGAGCGGACCCGCGAGGGGCTCGGGAGCCAGCAGGCCCAGATCTATCTCACCTATTTCGTCGCTCAGAACGCGCGGATACGGTATCAGAACGGGCTCCTCCAGCAGATCAATATCGAATCCCAGAGAAAGCGCGGGGAGATGGGCCATTCCATCAATCGGCGAAAGATCGTGGCCAGGCTCAAGGAAAAGCACTTCGCGCAGGAGGAGTACGAGCGCGCCCGCCTCGAGGGGAGCCTCCTCGACGAGATGGCCGTGGAGCGGCACGCCGCCCGTCCGAGAGGCGGGGGTTTCTCCGGTGCCTCGGCGGGCCGCGGCCGCGTGGGCCGCCCTCCTCGCGGCGGCGCTTCTCGCCCCTGCGGCGGGCGCGGCGGCGCCAGCCTCGAAGGAGAAGCCCGAGGGCAAGGAGGCCGCCAAGGGCGCCGCCCCCAAGGGCCCGACGTCCAACCAGCGGCTCACCACCCTGCTCCTTCAGGAGCTGGAGACCAAACGCCGCATCCTCCTACGCCGCGAGGCCTCGATTCGCCGCGAGGAGACGCGCCTGAACGAGCTGCGCGCCGACATCAAGAAGCGCTTCGCCAACCTGAAGCAGCTCGAGGATCGCCTCAAGAAGGTGATCGAAAAGGCTGGCGCCGTTAAGGACGAGCGGATCAACCACCTTGTGCGGGCTTACACCTCCATGTCCCCCGACGCCGCCGCCGAGCTGATCAACTCCCTGGACATCAACCTCGCCGTCCGGATCCTTCGCAACATGAAGGTCAAAAAGGCCGGGGCCATCCTGGCCGTCGTCCAGCCCCGGCGCGCCGCCCGCATCAGCGAGCTGCTCGCCCGCACCGGCGCCCGCTAGACCCGCTCCCCCTTTCCGGCGCCCCCCCCCCGCGGGATCCCCCAGCGCCCCCGCGTCGCGGCGCTCCTGAGGAGCGGCGTGTCTGCATGCCGATGACCGCCCCCCGCGTGATTTCACCTTCGCATGGCCGCGCCTCCGTCCCCCGGGCAAAACCCTCCCGCGCGGCGGCATCATTTTCCACCCCTCCGGGAGGGGCGGAGAAGGGGAGAGTTCATTATCTATTTGAATTTATGCGTGTTATCCGACCGTCCCGATTTGGCACGGCTTGTGAAGGGAAAAGGGGCCAGTGATGGGGGGCAGCGCCCCCGCCGGACACCACTTTGAAGGAGAGGGGCCTCATGGAGAGCGTGCCAAAACTCGCTTTCGATTTTTTGGACTCATTCCTCACACCCTCCACATCCACCGGCAAGCCGGCGGAGACCTCCACGGAAGGGGAAGGCTTCGCGGCCACGCTTCAGGAAGTGCGCGGCGCGAACGGTCATGAGGAGCCCGCCGAAGAGGCGGCCCCCGTCCCCGCGGGAGGAAGCCGCCGGGAGGAGGTCTCGGCCGACGAGAGCCAATCCACGGATGGCGAAGCGGTTGCGGACTCGGCGGCCCGCGGCGGAGAGGCGGAGGCGGAAGGCGCATCCCCGGAAGAGGGCGCGCCCTCGGCGGACGAGGACTTGCACGCGGCCGCTCCGGCCGCCCCGATCAGCGCCATCGTACCCGGCTTGATTGAGCCGGAGCACTCCTTCGTCCCCGCCGGCGTTTCCGTGGAGCAGGCCGGAGGGAGCCCCTCCGCCAACGCGGCGGCCCCGGTCGCCGTCCTCGGCCCCGAGGCGGGGAGAAGCCTCACGGCCCCGGCGGGAGCGGTTCTCACCCAGGAGGGCGTTCTCGTCCAGCCCGTGGCCGGTCCGGACCTTCAGGACGGCCAGGCGGGCCAGGACGCCGGCCCCCGGCCCGGCATCGCCCCCCAGGCGGCGGCCGCGCCGAGTGAGGCCGAAGTCCCCTCCGGGCCCCTCTTTCCGCAAAACGTGCAGATCGGCGGTCCCGCCGATGGGGCGCCGGTCACGCCGACCGAGGTGGAAGCCCCGCTCATGGCGCCCGTCATCCCCGAGGAAGAGACCGTCTCCCTTCGCCCCGTGGGGGAGGGGAGCGATGCCGCAAGGAGCGCGCCCAAGGCGCCCTCTGCGGATAAAGCCGTTGCCGCCGCCGCCGCCGACACTTCAGGCGAGGCCAAGGCCGCGGCTCCTGTGAATCCCGAGGCCGAGATCGTCCAGCCGGACGCTCCGGCGGCGGGCCTCAAACCCCAGGAGGGCGGAGACGAGGAGACCGAGAGCGGATTCTCCCGCCAGGCGGTTCGCTCCGCAGGCGCCGCGGTCCGCGAGGACCAGGGGGCGACCGCTCCGGCCGCCCGGACGGGGCTCGCGGTTTCCGCCGATGAGGCCCGCCCCGCCGAGGGGGCGGCCCAGACGGGGAGCCGGACGGGAGCCCTGGCCGTCGATGCGGCCGATCGGGCCCCGGCCGAGGGGGCGGCGCCCAAGCCGGCCGCCTCTCACGCGGGCGAGAGCCATCAGATGGACAGCCTCCTGCGCGTCCAGGTCCACCGGCAGGTCCTGGAGGCTGCGTCCGCCCGGCTGGCCCTCGCCGTGCGCGACAAGGTGGCCCACGCGCGCATCCAGCTCAATCCGCCCTCGCTGGGCCGGGTGAACATGGAGCTTCGCGTCGATGCCGGCCACCTCACCGCCCGCATCCAGGTCGAGCACGCCTGGGTGAAGGAGGCGGTCGAGTCGGGCCTTCGCAACCTCCGCGAGTCGCTGGAGGAGCAGGGCGTCACGGTCGAGCAGTTCACCGTCGACGTGGAGTCCGGCTTCGGCTCCGAGAGCTTCGAGGGAGACCCCGCAAAGGACGCGGCCGAGGCGGGCTCCTTCGCGAATGCGCTCTCGGGCGATGAAGACGATGGCACGGTCGCCCTGGAGGCGGTCGCCGCGGCGGACTTCGGCGGCCCGGCCGGCCGGGGCACGCTCAACATTTTCGCCTAATTCGAGGAATCACATGCAAGGCTCGGCAGGAATCACAGACCCCACGGCGACGGTGGCGGATCCTTCGAAGAATAAGGAAACCGGGCTTACCGCCCTCTCGACCGCTGAGGCGAGCAAGCAGCAGTTCCTCACCCTGCTGGTCGCCCAGCTCGAACACCAGGACCCGCTGGATCCGATGAAGGGCAGCGATTTCACGGCCCAGCTGGCCCAGTTCTCCGCCCTCGAGCAGCTCATCAACATCAACAAGAGCCTGGACGCGCTCAGCGCCCTCAAGTTGGCCATCTCCCAGTCCCAGGCCGTCGACATGATCGGCAAGCAGATCATCGCCGAGGGGAACGCCATCTCCATCGCCGGCGGCGTCTCCTCGGATCTCGTTTTCAACCTCGAGGCGAGCGCCGATCAGACCTCCATCGGGATCTTCAACGCCATGGGCGAGCTCGTGAACTCGGCGCCCACCGGCGCGCTTCCGGCCGGGCGGCACACCATCCCCTTCAGCGCGCGCGACACGCAGGGGAGCCTGCTCCCCGACGGCGTCTACACCTTCCAGGTTCTGGCGACCGGGGCCGACGGCGAGGATGTCACCCCGGTGACCTTCTCCACCGGCATCGTCTCGGGCGTCATGATCAAGGAGGGCGCCACCTTGCTCACCATCGGACCCTCCGAGGTCAATCTCTCCGAGGTGGTCGAGATCACGAATCCGGCATCCGCTCCCCAGGAGGAGGCCACGGCAGGCGGCGCGGGCGCAGCGGGCGACGAAGAGCCCGCCCAATAGGAGATAGGCGATGAATCCCCTTTTGGCCCTCGCAGCGTTCCGGTCGGTCGGCGCCCTGGTCGCCAACCTCGCCGCCGGCCCCGCCAATGCCGCCCCCCCCGGGCCGGTGTTTCCGGGAAAGGCGCCCAGGGCGTTCGGGCCCATCGTCAGCCGATCCGCAGGCGCGGCCCGCTTCGAGGACGCCCTGCGGGCCCGGACGAAGGAGGGGAATGAGAGCCGCCCCGCCCTTCGGTTCGCCGAGGAGGTTTCCCAGAAGATGGCCGAGCGGGGAATCCGCCTCACCGAGGCGCAATTCGAAAAACTGGTGGAGGCGGTCGAGGAGGCCGCCGCCAAGGGCGGGCGGACAATGCTCGTCCTGATGAACGGTCTGGAATTTGTTGTGGACGTGGAGGCGCGCATGGTGGTCGATGTCTCGCAGCGGACCGGCCAGGGCGCGGCCGCCCATCCCGGCGTCGATATCGTTGTGGAGAAAAACGCATAGGCTGGGGCCTCGGAAGGCTCCGATGGTCCCCGCGGCGGGACACACTCAAGGAGGCGAGGAAGAAATGGGTATTCTGGGAGCTTTGTTTTCGGGCGTTAGCGGCCTGAACGTGTTTTCCAGCTCGATCGAGGTCATCGGCAACAACATCGCAAACGCCAACACGGCCGGCTTCAAGGGAAGCCGGGCCGAGTTCTCCGACATCCTCGCCCGAAGCCTCACCGGATCGACCTCGGGCGGTCAGATCGGCCGCGGCGTTCAGCTCTCGGCCGTCTCGACCTTCTTCACCCAGGGCTCGTTCGAGAACACCCCGAACGCGACCGACCTGGCCATCGACGGCGCCGGCTTCTTCCAGGTGCGGAACAACGACGGCCTCTTCTTCACGCGCGCCGGGGGGTTCAGCGTGAACGCCGCGGGCCTCATGGTCAACTCCCGGGGCGACCGGGTCCAGGGCGTGCGGCTCGACAGCGCGGGCAACCCGAGCAGCACGGTGCAGGACCTGAACCTCACCGCCACGAACAGCCCGCCGAAGACGACCGACAACGTGAACTTCGTCGCGAACCTCAACGCCGCCGATCCCGCCCTCGGAACCAGAGGAACAGCCACCGGCGGCTCCACCGTGACCGACCGGTTCCAGTTCCTGACAGGCACGAACGACGTCATCCGGTTCGACGTGGGCGGGGCGGCCCTCAGCGCCAGCCTGATCACCGACGGCGGGCTCGTGAGCGGCGCCCTGAACAGCGGCGCCGCCGTGGCGACGGCCATCAAGAGCGCCCTCGAGGCGGCGAACCTGACGGCCGACACCTACACCGTCGCCTACAACACGCTGACGAAGAAATTCGACATCACGAACGACACCACCAACGCGACCACGCTCACCCTACTCCACTCCGACGCCCTCAGCACGTTGTCGCGGGATCTGGGCTTCTCGACCGCGGCGAACGACGTCGTGGCCGCCGGCATCACGGCCTCGAGCGACAACCAGGTGCAGTTCAACGTCGTGACCGGCCGGAACACCTTCACGATCTCGTTGGACAACGATTTCTACGTCGCCTCCCAGACGGCGACGGTGGCCGCCGGCGCCTACACCGCCGACGGGCTCTCGGCGGCCATCGAGAAGGCCATCAACGACTCGGACGCCGCCCTCGCGTTGGATCGGATCCGCTCGGTCCGCGTCACCTACGACTCAACCTCGAACCCGAATAAGTTCCAGATCATCTCCCAGACGACGGGCGCGGAGCGGGTTGTCGACATTCCCTCCGACTCGAACTCCTTCACCATACCGTCGAGCCGGATCCGGGTGACCGAAACCTCTCTCGGCGTCCTGGGAATCACCAACCTGGGGCAAGACGAGACCTTCGCCATCACCCAGGGGCTGAATGACAAGATCATCGTGGACAAATTCGTCGTCAATGCGGGGAACAAAGACATCGTGGTGGATCTCGGCGCCGGCAATGTGACCGTGGATCTGCTCGCCAACGCTCCCGGGGTCCTCACCAGCGGAGTCGCCCACAGCGCGGGCCAGATCGCACTCGCCATCAAGACGGCATTCGAAAACCAGAATCCGGGAGCAGACACCTACACGGTCACTTTCAGCAACGCGACCCGGAAATTCACCATCAAAAACGACACCGGAAACACGAACCCCATCAACATCAAATGGTCGGACGCGGCCACGACCGCGGAAGGGCTCCTCGCGTTCAACGCCACCGATTCGGGCGCCATCGCCGCCGGCGGGACCGACCTGAGCGACAATACGACGGTGTTGCGGGAGTTCAGCCTGATCACCAACGGCGGCCTGGTGAACGGCGCCATCAGCAACCCGCTTCAGATTTCGGCTGCCATCAAGGCGACTTTGGAGGTGGCCGATGCCGGCGCGACCTACACCGTCGTCTTCAACAGCGCCACCGACAAGTTCACCATCACCAAGGGCGCCGGCGGCGCCGACGTCACCCTCTCCTGGACGGATGCCGTGGCGACCGCGACGGCCACCCTCGGGTTCGCCACGACCGCCGACGATTCCTTCACCGCCGCGGGCGCCGGCAGCGCCGTGAGCGACAATGCGCTCACCACGGTCTTCGCCAACGCCCGGGCGCTCAACCTGGACGGGACGGGCGGCTTCGACGTGACCGACCCGGCGAACCTGACCAGCGCGAACTTCTCCACCTCGCTCACCCTGTTCGACAGCCTTGGCTCGGCGCATTCGATCAGCATATTCTTCCGCAAGATCGGCGAGAACTTCTGGGAGTACAACGGAACCATGCAGGGGACCGAGCTCCAGGGACCGACGGCGGACACGGCGGGCGAGCAGGTTCTCTACGGGCGCCTGGTGTTCACCGAGAAAGGCGCCCTCGACATCGAGGAGAAGTTCCTGGGCCCGAACAACCCCGACGGGACGACGAACGCGCCCGACGCCAACGGGCTCCTCTTCCCGCGGGCCAACCGCTTCAACTTCTCGGGCGGCGCCCTCCAGGATCAGTTGGTCAACTTCGACTTCGGGACCGCCATCCTGACCGACTCGGCCCTCACCGGCGGGCTCGACGGCGTCACCCAGTTCTCCGGCTCCTCGGCTGTCCTCAACCAGCAACAGGACGGGTTCACGACGGGCACCCTGCAGGCCATCTCCGTGGGCCGGAACGGGAACATCACCGGCCAGTTCACCAACGGCCAGACGCGGAACCTGGCGCGGATCATCCTGGCGAACTTCAACGCGCCCAACAAGTTGAACGTCCAGGGCGCCAGCCTCTTCTCCGAGACCCAGGATTCGGGCCAGCCCATCCTGGGCCAGGCCACGACAGCGGGCTTCGGGACCATCCTGGCCAACTCGGTCGAGCTCTCCAACGTGGACATCGCCGACCAGTTCGTCCAGCTCATCCAGAATCAGCAGGGGTTCCAGGCCAACGCGCGGATCATCTCCACGACCGAGGAGCTGCTCGACGAAATCGTGAACCTTGTCCGGTAGGCGCTCTCCCGGCCTTCCAGGGTTCAAACGGCGGCGGAGACGCGCTTCCCCAGGGAGGGGGGGGCGGCTTCGCCGCCGTTTATTTTTTGTAGATCGAGGCGGGCGGGGGGCGATTTATTGACAGCGGAAAGGCAAAATGAGATAGAAATGCTACTAATGCGCCTTGGAGCGGGGGCGGGAGATGTTCGCCGAAGTTTCGTCTTCCGTCGGCGCCTGGGCGCCGTCCCGCCCTCGGGGGCGGGGAATCCCCTCCCGGGCGATTCGGCCCGGCGGCGCGCAACCCGTTGGAGACGAGGGAGCGATGGATCTCGCAACCGTACTGGGGATCGTGTCCGCCTTCGGTCTCATCTTTTACGCCATCCTCTCCAGCAGCGGTCTCGCCATATTCATCGACGTGCCCTCGGTCTTCATCGTGGTGGGCGGCACCTTCGGGATCACCCTGATCACCTATCCGCTGGCGACCGTCCTGGGCGTGACGCAGGTGGTCATGAACGTCTTCTTCGTCCGCACCAACGAGGCGGGGAACGTGATCCCCACCATGGTCGATTTCGCGGGCAAGGCGCGGCGCGACGGCATCCTCGCCCTCGAGTCGGCGGCGCGGGACGAGAAGACCGACCACTTTCTCGCCAAGGGCGTCCAGCTCGCCGTGGACGGCCTCGAGCCCCGGGCGATTTCCTCCATCATGGAGATCGAGATCGAATACCTGGAGGAGCGCCACGGGAAGGGCGCGGAGCTCTTCACCACGATGGGGACCATTTCGCCCGCCATGGGGCTGATCGGCACCCTGGTCGGCCTCGTCCAGATGCTCCAGAATCTCTCGGACCCCTCCTCCATCGGCCCGGCCATGGCGGTGGCCCTGCTGACGACGTTCTACGGCGCCATCTTGGCCAACATGGTATTTCTCCCGATCTCGGGAAAGCTCAAGACCCGCCACCGGGAGGAGATTCTGGGCAAGCAGCTGATGCTCGAGGGGATCATGTCGATCGCCAGCGGCGACAACCCGAGGACGCTCGAGCAGAAGCTCCACTCCTTCATCGCCCCGGGCCAGCGCAAATCCTCCTTCGATTGAGCCGGCCCCCCCGCGAGGAGCCTTGAGCCATGGCCGAGGATTTCGATCTCGAATTTGGGGGCGGAAGGAAGAAAAAGCCCAGAGAGGAGCAGCGGCCTACGGATTTGGGACCCCTCATGTTCGCCGCCCTCGCCATCATCCTCCTCGCCTTCTTCATCCTCCTGGTGAGCATGGCCACGATAGACTCCTCGAAGCGGATCGAGGCGCTGGGCTCGCTGCTTGGCACCTTCGGGGCCCTCGGGGGGGGGATCAGCCCCAAGCCGGGGGAGATGGTCGGTCGGGGAGGGGTCCGGACGGCGAGCCAGCGCTTCATCGCCTCCCTCAGCCTGTTCCAGGAGCTGGTGAAGGCCCGCGGGCTCGAGAAGGAGATCCTCCTCCAGGGCGGCTTCAAGGGGTTCACCATCTCCCTCTCCTCGGGGGTCATGTTTGGGCCGGGGGCGGGCGAGCTGCTGCCGAAAAGCTACGTTCTCCTGGACACCGTAAAGTTCATCATCGCCGACGGGCAGAAGAGGTTCCGCGTCCGGATCGAGGGGCACACCGACGACTTGCCCTTCTCGAACGCGCGCTATGAGAGCAACTGGGAGCTCTCGGTGGCCCGGGCCATCTCCGTTCTCCGCTACATCCTGCGCGACACCGGAATCAAGGGGGATCAGCTCGAGGCGGTCGGGTTCGCCGAGTTCCGGCCCAAGTCCAAGAACGATTCGCCCGAGAACCGGGCCCGGAACCGGCGCGTGGACATCGTGTTCCTCTCGAAAAAGCCCCCGCGGGACCTGGACCCGAAAAAGGTGATCGACGTGAAGGGCTTCAAGTTCACTTTCTGAGGGAGCGGCCATGGCCGAAGAAGGCCCCAATCCGAATGCCTGGCTCGTCACTTTCGGCGACCTCATCACGCTCATGCTGACGTTTTTCGTCCTCCTGCTCTCGATGAGCTCGATGGACGAGCAGCGGATCGAGCGGTCCTTCTCCTATTTCTCGGGCAAGCCCTTCCTTCTCAGGGGAGGGGAGTCCTCCACCGTCGGCCCCGTCGAGGAGGGGAAGGAGAACCCGGTCGGGCAAATGCGGCGGGCGCTCGAGATGGTCAAAGCGATACGCGACGTCCTGGGGGCCCACTTCGAGGGGACGGTGACGCCCTCCGAAAAGGTCCTGGACACGAAGGGAGAGGTGCGTATCATGTCCGATAAGCGGGGGCGGGTGATCGTCTTCAGCGGCAGCTTCCTCTTCCACCCCGGGGGGGCGCAGATAAAGGTGCCCGCCCGGCCCGTCCTGGACACCCTCGCCAAGGCGCTTCGCAAGGGAGAAGGGATGGTTTCGGTGGAGGGGCACACCGACAACCGGGAATTTCCCCTCCGAAGCCGCTACAAGGACAGGTGGGATTTATCGGCGGCGCGCGCAGTTAACGTATTGAAGTATTTGGTTCAAGAGGGTAAAATCCACCCCAGGCGGTTATCCGCCGTGGGGTATGGAGATTCCAGGCCGGTGGTGAAGGGCGATACGCCCAAGAGCCGGAAGGTGAACAGGCGGGTGGAGATTGTCGTGACCGCGAGCCAGGCGGCTCCAAAACCATAGGGAATTTTCATGGCGAGATCCCCGGGAGAAGAAGAAGAGGAAGAAGAGGGGCAGGAAACCGAAGAGGAGCCGAATAAGGGCGGCTCGGTGAAGTGGATCATCATCGCCATCGTCGTCCTCGCGGTGTTGGGCGCGGGCAGCTTCGCCGTCTGGAATTTCGTCCTCAGCTCCGATGACCCCGCCGCCACGAGCGAGGCCAAGGAGAAGGGGAGGGAGAAGGAAGCCGCCGGCGTGGGGCCCATCGTTCCCCTGAAGGTTTTTATCGTGAACCTGGCCGACCCGGGCGGCAGGCGCTACCTCAAGGTGCGGATCGAGCTGGAGCTCTCCAGCGAGGAGGCGCAGGAGGAGATGAAGGGCCATATTCCCGAGATTCGCGACAGCATCATCCTGGCCCTGAGCAGCAAGACGTATCAGCAGATTCAGAGCGTGGCGGGCAAGACCGTGCTGCGCGAGGAGTTGACCGCCCGCATGAACTCGCTCATGAGAACGGGGAGGGTGAAGAAAATCTTCTTCACCGAATTCGTTGTCCAGTGATCGGGGTGAGGGCCCGCGGATTGCGCCCAGGAGGGAGGCAGGCCGATGAACCAGATCCTGTCGCAGGATGAAGTCGATGCCCTGTTGACGGGCGTCACCGAGGGGGACATCGAAACCCGCGGGGAGGATGAGCTCGACGAGGAAGGCGGGGGGGTCGTCCCCTACGACCTGACGAGCCAGGAGCGGATCATCCGGGGCCGGATGCCGACCCTGGAAATCATTCACCAGCGCTTCAGCCGCCTCTTCCGCAGCACGATCAGCGGCATGCTCCGCCGCGTCGTGGACGTGGCCCTCCTCAGCACCGACATGATCAAATTCGGGGAGTTCATCAAGACCCTCCCGGTGCCGACGAGCCTCCACATCGTGAAAATGGAGCCTCTGCGGGGCTTTTCCCTCCTCGTCCTGGAGACGAAGCTCGTCTTCGCCCTGATCGATTTGCTCTTCGGCGGCTCGGCCCGCACCCAGGTCAAGGTGGAGGGACGCGACTTCACCTCGATCGAGACCTTCATCATCAAGAAGATCGCCATCAAGCTCCTGGAGGAGCTGCGCAAGGCCTGGCGGCCCGTCCACGAGCTCAACATCGAGTACTCCCGCTCGGAGGTGAACCCCCAGTTCGCCGGAATCGTCCCGCCCAGCGACCTCGTCATCGTGGCCACCTTCGAGATGGAGATCGAGGACCAGACCGGGAACCTCTCCTTCTGCATCCCCTACTCGATGATCGAGCCCATCCGGGCGAAGCTCCACGCGGGCTTCCAGTCCGACCGCCTCGAGGTCGACCACGCCTGGCTCAACCGCCTCCAGGAGCGCGTCGTCGACGCCGAGGTCGAGGTGGTCTCCATTCTGGGCAAGACCATGATCGAGGCCGGCGATTTGATGCGGCTCCGGGCGGGCGACATCATCCCCCTGGAGACGGGCGAGAGCGAGGAAGTCGATATCCTGGTCGAGGGGGTGCTGAAGTTCAAGGGCAGGCCCGGCGCCGTCAAGGGGTTTTCCGCCATGGAGGTCAGCGCCCTCGTTGCGCGAAAGGGTGGCTGAGCGCCTTCCCCGCCGCCGGGGGCCGCCCGCCCCGAGGCGAGATGAGGTTCGGGCATGGTCGACGATATTAACATCGAAAGCGTGAATATTGGGGACATCGACGAGGACGAGGGATCCTCTCTGGAGGAGATTGAAGAGGAAAGACCGAAAATAGCGCCCGAATTCGAGTTCATTCTCGACATCCCGATGAAGGTTTCCGTCGAGATGGGCCGCTCGCGGATTCTGGTGAAGGAGCTGATACAGCTCTCGGTTGGCATGGTTCTTGAAGTGGACAAGCTGGTGGGCGAGCCCCTCGAGATTCACATCAACGATAAGGTCGTCGCCCGCGGCGAAGTGGTCGTCATCAACGAAAAGTTTGGGATTCGGCTTACGGACATCATCAGCGCGATGGAGAACAACCCGTAGGGCGAAGATGGGAGAAGCCTAGACCGCCCGCCATCCGGGCCGGGGCGAGAGGGGGGGGGAGAATCCCGCCCCCGCCGGTTCCGGACGATCAACCTATTGGAGCGGTGAGATGAACGACGAGAAGGATCAAGACCTGGACATGGATTTGGAGATGGACACGGAGGGAGAGGAGGGCGACACCCTCGTGGCCGATTCCGACTCGTCCCCGATGGGAGAGGGCGATGCGCTGTCCGCCTCCCCGGACGCCGACGATGAGGAGCCGGTGAATGTCGACCTCATCATGGATCTTCCCCTCGATGTGGTGGTCGAGCTCGGCCGCACGAAGATGCTCATCAACGACCTGCTCCAGATCGGCCAGGGGTCGGTCATCGAGCTGAACAAGCAGGTGGGCGAGCCCCTCGACATCCTCGTCAACGGAAAGCTCGTCGCGCGCGGCGAGGTCGTCGTCGTCAAGGAGAAGTTCGCCGTCCGGATCACCGACGTCCTCAGCACCATCGAGCGCATCAAGCAGCTGGCCTAGGCGGACCGCCCGGGGGCGCTTTCCCCCCCCCCGGGCATCACCGAATCCCTCCCGGGAGAGGGCGCCGCCGCTCTCTCCTCGGGCCCACCCGCCCCCTCCGGG